>JBBQOJ010000331.1:0-4563 GCA_038330815.1 Chitinophagales bacterium
GCGACGATGATACCCGCATCACACGGTGGGGACGCCTAATGCGTAAATGGCGGCTCGACGAATTACCTCAGCTGGTTAATATTTTAAAAGGAGAAATGAGCCTGGTGGGTCCCAGGCCGGAACGAAAATTTTACATTGAGCAAATTGTGAAGGAGCACCCTGAATACAGTTATCTTTTTAAAGTTACCCCGGGCCTTACCAGCTGGGGTATGGTGAAGTTCGGGTACGCGTCTACGGTACCCGAGATGATTGAGCGGATGACGTTTGATCTTATCTATATCGAAAATATTTCCATTGCACTCGACTTAAAAATAATGATGCACACCCTACGCATCATTATGGCAGGTAAAGGAAAATAATAATTTCTTGTTAGTCGTTCAATAGCCATCAGTGGAACATCTCCTGCTAACCTTTTAACAGGGCATTGCGGTTTGCTGCTACCTTCCCGGGTTATTTACAGCCTCCCCTGCCGCCCCCGGTTGTTAACATCCATCGATGAGTTAAGCACCGTTTAGGGGAGTGCAAAACATTTTTGCTATTTTTGAACAAAGCCCGAGGTGTTGAAAAAACTGTTCCTGTTATTAATAATTGTTCGCTGCCTGGTAACCACGGCCTATAGCCAGTCCGCTTACTGGCAACAGCAGGTAAATGTAGACATTGATGTTACGCTTCACGATGATGACCATCACCTGGATGGTTTCATCAGGATCGAGTACTTCAACAATTCTCCCGATACCCTGCGTTTTATCTGGTTGCATGTTTGGCCCAATGCTTATAAAAATGACCGTACTGCCTTTAGCGACCAATTATTGCAAAATGGCTCCACCCGATTCTACTTCAGTGAGCGCGGTGAGCGGGGTTATATCAACCAACTGGAGGTTAAGGTAGATGGAACCCTGGCCAAATTAGAAGATCATCCCCAGCACCAGGATATTTTGAAAATAGTGTTGCCGCAACCGTTAGCTCCGGGAAACAAGGCCATTGTACAAACACCCTTTCATGTGCAATTGCCGCATAACTTTTCAAGGGGCGGGCACGTAGGTCAAAGCTACCAGGTTACCCAATGGTATCCCAAGCCCGCGGTGTACGACCGTAACGGCTGGCACCCCATGCCCTATCTCGACCAGGGCGAATTTTACAGCGAATTTGGTAATTACAAGGTACAAATCACCCTCCCGAAAAATTACGTGGTGGCGGCCACCGGCGAACTGCAGGATGATTCAGAGAAACAATGGCTTGCAAACCTCGCAAACACCCAGCTAATTGTTCCACCACCCTTATCGAAAAAAAAAGTTGCAGTAAAACCGGGTGCTATAAAAATACAGGAGATGGTGTCAGCATCTTTACCGGAATTAAAAACCATTCGTTTTATACAGGATAGCGTACATGATTTTGCCTGGTTTGCCGACAAAAATTTTACACTTCAGCAGGATAGTGTACAATTGCCTGGTGGCCGGCATATAAAATTAGCTGTGTATTGGCCCAACACCACCGGCCATACCCTTAACCCTGGGAAAAGCCTGGCGGTGATAAAAAAATCGATACTTACCCGCAGCAATTGGCTAGGCGAATATCCCTACCGCCACTTCACGCTGGTGCAGGCCCCCATGGGTTTTCCAGGAGGTATGGAATACCCTACCATTGCCGCAATTACCAGGGTGAAAGAAGAGGCTGTACTTGAAAAAACAATCGAACACGAAATAGGTCACCAGTGGAACTATGGCATTTTGGCAACCAATGAAAGAGCAAATCCCTGGATGGATGAGGGCATTAATAGTTATTATGGTGATCGATTCCAGGATACAATGCAGCAGAACAATAGTTCCCCGGCGCCCGGAAAGCAGGGCTTTTTTCAACAAAGAGTTCCGGAAAACTTGGAGGAAGTTGCCTTCGCCACCATTGCCGTCAATAAAAAAGACCAGCCCATCAACACCAGGTCGGACAGTTTTAATGTTTTTAATTACCAGTTAGCGGCCTATTATAAAGCTGCCCGCTGGCTGCAGCAGTTGGAAAGCAAGCTCGGCAAAGGGCTCTTTGATAAAGCGATGCAGGAATATTACCGTCGCTGGAAATTCAAACACCCCTACCCTTCAGATTTTAAAGCGGTAATGGAAGAAGTGAGTGGCCGTGCCCTGGATGATCATTTCCGCTTACTCGACAGCACCGGGTTACTGCCATCGCCCCAAATAAATAAAACCACCCGGTTTACCTCCTTTTTTAATTTAACAAAACCGGGGCAATACCATACCATTTCGGCAGCACCCATGGTGGGTTTTAACTGGTACGACCAGGCATTGATTGGTGGCATATTGCACAATTATACATTACCTGCGGAAAAATTTCAGTTCTTTGTGGCGCCCCTATACGGTACCGGTAGTAAACAACTGAATGGCCTGGGGAGGATGAGCTATCATTGGTGGCCGGGCAACAGCAATACAATGGCAATTGTGTCAATTGCAGGTGCCAGTTTCAGCGGCGACTCTTTTACAGATTCCGCTGGTAATACCACTTACCAACGGTTTAGCAAACTGGTGCCGTCGCTAAAAATCATTTTCCCAAACAGGGATCCCCAGAGTCAATTCTCCTCCTTCCTCCAATGGAAAACATTTTTGATTCGGGAACAGGGACTGCTCTTTAGCAGGAATACGATGGGTGGCCCCGACGTTATTACCTTTCCTGCTACCGGAAGGTACCTTAACCAACTTCGTTTTGTAGTGCAGCAACAGCGGGTGCTGTATCCCTACGATGCCGAGCTGAAAATAGAACAGGGTAAGGGCTTTGTCCGACTGGCGCTCACCGGCAATTATTTCTTTAATTATGCCAGCAAGGGTGGCATTAACGTACGCGGGTTTGCCGGCAAATTTGTATACATTGGCGAAAAAACTTTTCTCCGGCAATTTGACACTGACCGCTACCACCTCAATATGAGCGGGCCAAAAGGCGAAGAAGATTACACCTACAGCGACTACTTTGTTGGCAGAAATGAATTCACTAAAATGCCTTCCCAACAGATCATGCAACGGGATGGTTTTTTTAAAGTAAGAACAGATTTACTGAGCAATAAAATAGGTAAATCAGACGACTGGCTGGGGGCATTGAATGTTACTGCCGATATCCCTGGCCAATACAATCCCCTGCGGGTATTGCCCGTTCCTTTGCCCTTAAAACTATTTATCGATGTGGGTACCTATGCGGGCGCCTGGCAAAGCACGGCCGGCACCGGTAAATTTATTTATGATGCCGGTTTGCAATTGTCACTTTTTTCAAATGTGGTTAACATATATGTACCGATATTGTATAGCAAAGTGTACAGCGATTATTTTAAATCAACCATTACCGAGAAACGCTTCCTCAAAAACATTTCCTTTAGTATCGATATTCAACAATTAACGATGAAAAAATTATTCCCACAATTCCCTGCTAACTAGCATGGTTATACGCCTCCTGACATACAACGAAATTGACTTCACCCAGTGGGATGCCTGCATCGCCAATGCCAGGCATTCGATGATTTATGCCCACCGTTTTTACCTGGATGGTATGGCGCCAAAATGGTCAGCCCTGGTTATGAATGAGTACGAAGCAGTGATGCCACTCCCCTTTAATAAAAAATGGGGGATTACTTATTTGTATCAACCACCTTTTACCCAGCAACTGGGAATTTTTGGACAACAATCCGTTACCAGTGAAATTGCAGATGAGTTTGTAACAGCGATAAAGCAACAATACCGTTTTGCCGAAATCTTCGTCAACTTTAATACCGGCGATGAACAGCCTAATTTTGTGTTGCCGCTTGCCCAGCCTTATGAATTGATTAGGAAAGGGTATAAAAATGACTTATTGAAAAACCTTAAACACGCGGAGAAATTTTCCCTGGTATATTCACCCGGTAATGATGCAGCCGAAGCCATCGGCCTTTATATAAAACAATATGCTACAAAAACGCCTCATGTAAAAGAAGTCCACTATGAGCGTTTCAGGCAGGTTTGCGAGGTAGCCAGCAAGAATAATCAACTTTTAACCCGGAGCGTTTACGATACGGCGGGCCAACTGCTGGCCATAGCCTTACTGTTAAAAGATAACCACCGCCTGTATAATGTAATGTCAACCGTGACACCGCAGGGCCGGCATTGCGAAGCCAATCATTTCCTATTTGACCAACTGATCAGCGAATTTGCAGGCAATCTCCAATCGTTGGATTTTGAAGGTTCGGCTATCCCGGGCATTGCTGATTTTTATAAAAAATTTGGCGCCATTAATGAGCCCTACTACTTCCTTCGATTTAACCGACTCCCCTGGCTACTACGGCTTTAAATAACCGTATAGATTAAGGATACTTTTTGGCCAAAAAAAGATTGGAAGGGCTACCATCATGATGCAACCGCGAAGTAATAAACCGTGCGGCGGTAAGTACCTTTAAAGCAACACTTTTTTGGCCCCTTACATGAATTTCCATAAGCACCTGGCGAACCTGTTGTAGCCACCGGGTATCTCCCTCAAATATGGCTTCTTCTGCTCCTTCAATATCCATTTTCAACAAATCAATTTGCGGTAACTGGTACT
>JBBQOJ010000332.1:0-4541 GCA_038330815.1 Chitinophagales bacterium
ATTGATGATAATTGCTGATTGACCTATAGTTTTGCAACTCAATTTATACCATGAGTTTGTATAGCAAAAGAGGGGTTTCGGCGCAGAAAGAAGAAGTGCATGCCGCTACCCGGCACCTTAACCAGGGCTTGTTTCCCAATGCGTTTTGTAAAATTTACCCCGATTTCCTGGGGGGAGACGATCACTATGTGAGCGTGATGCATGCAGATGGTGCAGGTACCAAAAGCATCCTGGCGTATTTGTACTGGAAGGAAACCGGGGATATCAGCGTTTGGAAAGGGATTGCACAGGATGCCATTGTGATGAACCTGGATGACCTGCTCTGTGTTGGTATTTACGATAATATTGTTTTTAACTCTACCATCGACCGGAATAAGCATTTGATACCCGGCGAAGTGTTGTCGCAAATCATTAACGGGTCGCAGCAACTATTTGACGAACTGGCCAACCACGGCGTTCATATTCATTACCTGGGCGGCGAAACAGCAGATGTGGGTGATGTGGTGCGTACCGTGGCGGTGAATGGTACTATGACCTGTCGCTGGCCCAGGGAGAAAATTGTTCATAATGAAAAAATAGCGGCCGGCGATGTGATTGTAGGATTGGCCAGTTTTGGACAAGCCACCTATGAAACTACTTACAACAGTGGCATTGGCAGCAACGGCCTCACCAGCGCCCGGCATGATGTGCTGGCAAAATATTATGGCGAACGCTTTAAAGAGAGCTATGATAACCAACTGGACGAGGCAGTGGTGTACATCGGTAAACACCAGTTGACGGATAGCCTGCAGGTAACCTGCGGTAACCAAACCCTGGGCACTACCATTGGGCAATTACTGTTATCGCCCACCCGTACTTATGCCCCGGTATTAAAACAACTGTTGGAAAATAATTTTGAGCAGGTACACGGATTGATTCACTGCAGTGGGGGCGGACAAACAAAATGCAAGAAGTACCTTCCTGCGCCCTACCGTATTGTAAAAGACAACCTGTTTGAAGCGCCGGAGATATTCAGGATCATTCAGCACAGCAGTGGCAGTAGCAACCGCGAGATGTACGAAGTATTTAATATGGGTTGCCGCCTGGAGATTTATTGTGCCGAAGCGGATGCAGCCACCATGATTGCTGCTGCCAAATCCTTTAACATTAATGCACAAATCATAGGGAGGGTAGAGGCAGGCGATAAAAAAGAATTAATAATAAAACTGCCCGGGGAAGACCTCGTATATTGATGAGCAGGATGAATAGCGCATTCTTCCCTGATTATATAGAAAGGAATTGACAACAAGGGCCAATGCCGGCTTACAGCATGCCTTTTTCGTAGGCCAGGTGCAATGCCTGTGCCCTGCTGTTAACATGCAACTTGTTGTAAATATTCATAACGTGCTTTTTGGCGGTGTTGGTACTAATGAATAGCCGGTTGCCAATTTCCTTATACAGTAAACCCTGTACCAGTAGCTGAAGAATCTCCCGCTCCCGTTGGGTAAGATCGAAGAAATTTTTTGGTACTTTTTCGCCTGCAGCATCTGTTAAATTAATTTCGTTGCGTTGCACCAGTTGCAGCATTTTGTACGCAATGCCCGGCGAGATGGGGCCTATACCGCTTTCTTTCATTTGCAGTAGCATTGCTGTAATATTTTCACCCGTTTCTTCTTTCAATAAATAGCCGAATGCACCTGCCTTGATGGCTTTGAAAATTTTTTCTTCGTCATCAAAAATTGTTAATACTACAAATTTCACCATCGGGTAAAGGCAGGAACCAATCGCAATGGCATCCACACCATCCATGTTGGGCATTTCCAGGTCCATTAATGCTACTTCCGGCAATTGCCCCGGCGATAATTGTTTCATTCTCTCCATAAATTCCCTGCCGTCGGCGGCGGTGAGACAAACTTCAAACTCATTATGTCGTAATAATTTATCTTTTAAAATATTACGGTTACTTGCTTTATCATCAATGATCGCGACTTTGAGGGGCATACCTGTGTGTTTTATCAAATATGAATAAATGTATTCATAAAAAAAATACTCCGATTGGGTAAAGTTTTCAAACGATTACCGTAATGCCCGTTCCTTCGCCAGGTACTGCATGTATCAATAATTGGAAGCCGGATGCTGCTGCCCGCTGATTCATATTGCCAAGGCCGTTGCCCTGCTCCAGTTGAAAAGTGCCGGCGTAGTCAAATCCCTGGCCATTGTCGCTGATTACGATTGTCCATTTGTTGTTTTCAAAGGTGCTGCTAACCGAGATAACACGGGCATTGGCATGCTTGATGGCATTGGATACGGCTTCCTGAACAATCCGCACCAGGTTTAGGGCATGAGCGTAATGTAATACGCTATCCGCCGGCGCCTCCCCGGTAATGGAAAATTGAATGTGCTCATAATACCTCCCAAAGGGTTGAATGAAATTACGTATCCGCAACAGGCAATCCTGGGCAGTGTATTCATCCTTCTTTAGTGCCCAGATGGTTTCCCGTAAGGACGTGATGATGTCTTTGGAAGCAAACCGGAGGTCGTTCATGAGTTTCTTACGTTGTTGCTGGCCCTCTTCTTTATGTAATAATTCTGTACTGTATAATACGGCATTCGCATAGGCGCCAATGTTATCATGCAGGTCTCTTGAAATGCGCTCCCGCTCCAACCGTAATTTTTGCTCGCCTTCAAGTTCCGCCAGTTTTTTTTGAAAGGTGCGCCTGTTGTAATAGTTAATCAGCCATGCCAGCAGGGCGATGATGCACAAAACAACGGCGGTATAAAACCACCAGGTTTTCCAAAATGGAGGATGGATTACAATGGTAATTTGTTTGATTGCCCTGGCATTGGGTTCAAAAGAACGGCCGGCATACATGCTGAACAGGTATTTGCCGGGCTGCAATAAATACCGCGCTGGTTCGGTACCGTTGTGTAGTATCCATTGTTTATCGATACCCTGCATTTTATACTGATGAATGTATTGCGCAGGGTTATTGCCTCCCATTGCAGTGAATAAAAAGGAGAGGTTGTTTTGATCATGGGCCAGGTTCATATGTTGGATGTTCCAAACGGCGGTATCAGGGTAGGCTATTTCCCCGTTAATACGGATGGTATTTACCAACACATTTATTTTTTCTTCCGCCCGTTGCAAAGCCCCGGGGAAGAAACTGCTGATACCATTCACCCCACCAAAAAATAATTCGCCATCAGCTGCCCTGGCCACTACATTACTGTTAAATTCATTTTCCTGTAAACCATCATCCCTGTTCAGTTGCAACTTTACCTGGCGGTTTCGGATTTTAACAATGCCTTTGTTAGTACTGCACCAAATGTTGCCTTCCCCATCGGGGAGCATGCTATAAATACATTCGTCCGGCAGCCCGTGTTCCCGGTTTAACTGGTAGCGAAGGGTGCCGGCAGTAGTCACTACAAAAACACCTTTGTTGGTACCCACGTACAGGTTATCTTTTCCGTCGGTGGTGAAACAACGCACACCACCTGTATGCGGCAAGGGTGTTTTTTTTACCACCTGCATATCGCCCGTTGTATCTGCAAACAGCAGGTCGCTGTTATTGTGCAGCACTACCTGGTTGTTGATAAAACCGCTGCCAATATGTGCCTCCATACTAACATCACAGGCCGTTATTGAGGTGCCATCGCCACTTACTTTATATACCCGTCCATTAGAATGTACCAGCGCATCGTTGCCTTGCTGAAACAGGATGTGGCTATAATAATTGATAGCATTCACCGGGTTTTTAATGCCTTTGATAGGTATATTTTTTTCAAACGCCAGGTGCCTGTTCAATTTAAACACCTCGTTTTTACCCCAGATAAACAGCAGGTAGCTGCCATCCGTTTGCGGTAGGATGCAGGTGGGGGTAAAAGGGCTCAAACTGCCGGGTAACCAGCGGATATGTGTCACCAGTTGCTGCAACGTATCGAATACCAGTAATCCGTTACTGTAACTTCCTGCCAGGATACGGTTCGCTTTTTTATCGGCACAGATGCCCGTGATAAAATTTTCGTTGGTGGAGGCCGTTCCGTAGTATTTGATGGGATAATTGTTTTTGATGATTTTACGGATGCCGTCGTTGGACGTGAGGAGGTAAAGATTGCCAAAATTATCTTCCCTGATATTATCAATAACAGCATTGCCACCCACCGGTTGGTTTTTAAAATTTACCAGCCGCTTCACATTTCTTGTTAACAAACTATCTGTGAGATAGATGTTATTGTAATACGAAAAATACATTTTTTGCTGCCAGGGGAAAAACTGGCCGCGTAAAACTTTGGAATCATCCTGGGCCATCGTGGCCAGGGATTTGTTTTCGCCTGTTGTAAAATTTAATTGTAGCAGGGGGAGGGCATTTTTTACCTGCCCCATATAGTGCAATTCATTTGCTGCTGACAACCAGAAACGGAAATGGTAAGCAGGGAGAATGGCGTTAATGCGTCGCAGTTGCTTTTGCATTCGAAAGTCCCACAACACAAAAACGCTGTCTATATAAAAAGCGATTTTATGTTGAACAACATTAGAGGCATAATTCGACCTTATTAAATTG
>JBBQOJ010000333.1:0-4540 GCA_038330815.1 Chitinophagales bacterium
ATCGGCGTTAAATAATTATTAAGTCGTATATTGAAAATCCATTAAAGCCAGGCAAATGAAATACCGCCACTCTCTGTATGTTGCATTACTTTTTATCTTCCTGGTGCCGGCCCAGGCGTGGTCACAAAAAACCATGGTTACTAACACCATTGCGGCCGAAATAGACAACTTAGCAATTAAAAATGGCATCAAATTTAAGGCAACTGGTTTAACAGTAAGTGAGGCTTATCTTTTTTTCGACGATGAATCACTGGTTCCGGAAAACAATAAAGTAACCCTTAACCAAAATGTAAACCTGCTGTTGATTATAGAAGAAGGTTGGAATATGCCGGGTGGAAGGGTATACCCTGGCAGCAAGCAGGTATTGAAACTAAATACGGGTGTGGAAATTTTAAATTCGGAAGAATTGTTCGCCGCATTTGATGAAACCGGCGTTTCCCCGGAAGATGCCCGGTATATTACGCTCAATGCAGTAATCACCGAATTGAAGGACAAGAAGAATTACGTCATTGTCAACTTCAGGGTTTGGGATAAAAAAGGAAGTGGAGAAATTACCGGCTCTTATAAACTGTATGTAAAATAATCAACTCTTTTTTTAGCAGCTGCACTTTTTAAAGTGATCGGTGCGTACAGTATCCTTCATTTTATTATAATAACGTTTTGATTATTTTACGTATTAACCGTTGGCGATGATACCTTTTCAGTGTGTAGGCTTCCGCGATGAGCCCCTTTACCAGGGTATCGAAGTTAACCTGTTTGGCTAACCTCATTTGAAAAACAATCTCGATTATTTTTCTGTTCAATCGAAGGCCTTTCCTCATATCCTGTTGCCTATTATGATCACTAATTGCTTAAAATCCGCTCAATCAACTGTCAAACCTCCGGCTGCCGTTGATCATTTCTTCCCTAAACTTTGTTACTAACATTGTATACTTACCAAGATGCCAGCATCTCATTAAAATTTTCTGCACGTATTTCTTCCGCCAGTAGTTCATCCATCATAAATGAGCGAAAAAATTACACCCAAAAAAATACATAAGGCAGCATAAGCTTCTTCGATCATCAATTAACCCACCCTCGATAATCCCACTTGACAACGCGTTAATTGAGGTTGCAACAGTGACCTACCTTTAAACTAAAAAATTACAACTTACTTTAAACGCTACCATTGTTAATTTATAAAGAACTGTTTACATGGATTGAATTCCCAACGTAGCAGTTGTTTTGTTTTATGCCCCTCCATAATACCCACTAATTCCATTTTTGAGAAAACTATTCCACACGTTGGATTCCGAACACCCTGACTCACGCCTAATCTATTGATAAACAGTTGATTAATTATTTGGCACAATTTCGGCAAACATAAATCAGGAATAAGTGCTGACGAAAGAGTTCACAATTAGATTAATTACAACTTACTATAGGGTTATCAGTGTTAATTTATAAAGAGTCGTTACAATGGATTGGATCCCCATCGTAGCGGCTTTTTTGTTTTATACCTTTTCCAAATTCCCCCGCATTCCATTTTTGAGAAATCAATTCCAAACATTGGATTCCGGTCACCCTCAAACCCGCCTAAATTATTGATAATCAGACGATGTATTATTTGGCACAGTTTCAGCATTTCTAATAAAAGGAATAGGTGCAGAAAGATGGATTTTACAATTACTATCAAATACAACTTATAATAGGGTTATCAGTGTTAATTTATAAAGAGCTGTTACAATGGATTGGATCCCCATCGTAGCGGCTTTTTTGTTTTATACCTTTTCCTAATTGCCGTTCTTTCCATTTTTAAGAAACAAATTCCAACCATTGGATTTTGCTCACCCTGGTTAACAACTAAACTGTTGAAGAACAGGCACTTATTTATTTGGCACAGTTTCAGCAAATCAGGTAACAGGATTAAGTGCTGAAGACAGATTCACAATTTCTATCAATACAACTTACAATATGGTTATCAGTGTTAAATTATAAAAAGCCGTTACCATGGATTGGATCCCCATCGTAGCGGTTTTTTTATGCTCTTAAAATTCACTACTAGCTCCTCCACCTCCAAAGCTACCACCACCAAAGCCTGGCACCGGGGCCGGCGGTGCGGAAAGGGTTTCGGCCTGCAGCAGCGACTCTACCTGTCTCTTTCCTTTCTCTTCCTCCCCAAAATCATCTACTTCATTGGTGAATCCCCTACGAGGCCACTTAACAAAACGTGTTGCCAGGTAAACTGCTATCAACATAAATGCACCGGCAGCGGCCATTATGATTTCAATATCGGCAAAAGCTATATAATACCTCACCGTAAATATGATTACTGCCACCAATACGATCCCGGTTCTTAAAAGCAGGATATCCCTCGACAGAATACCGCGCATTACATAAGCAAGTGGTATCAGCCCGGTAAATAACCACCAAATCCAACTGGCAACTGGCATGGAAGAATTGCCTGCACCTGGTAATTGACTGCTCAATTCACGTACAATGTAATAGTTGCCTGCGCCATAAAAAACAACCAGGGCAGCCACACACAAAACGTTGAGGCATTTTTGGTACAATATATTGGGAAACCTGGCCAGTTGATAACGACTCCAAAAGTACACCCCAGCTGACAGCACCATAATTACAAATGGTAGCATCAGGGTTCCCCAGCCGCCAATCTTTACTCCAATATAGAATAAAATGGCTACCAGGGCGAGAAAGGAAATTGTGCTTAGCATCCTATCTGCAAATCGCACACCCGCCATCAGGGTAATAAAAAATACCAATAGCGAGTTGCCAATTGGACCCGCGCCGATCAGGTAACTACTGCCGCCTGTAACGAGGGCAACAGCAATCCATAGCAGGGCATCGTCTACCCCGGATTGAAGATGGCGGTTATTTTTGATAACAAATTCAAGGCAGGCCCAGGCAATCAGGCCAAAAAAGATGGACATCCCACCAATCGCTTTGTCAATTACACTCAAAAAAATCAGGACCAACAATCCAAAGAAAAAAAATAATACAACGCAGGTAAGCAGGAACAATCCAATTCTTATAAAAAAATTCGGCGAATAAAACCAGGAAGCGTATCGTTGCAAAATGGCTTCCTGTTCTGCATGGCTTAGCTGCTTTTTATAGCAGGCTTTTTGCACAGCCTCGCTTACCTGCAGGTTATCGAGTTGTGAGGGCGCATAGGCTATCATATCGCCTTTAATTTTTTATTGGTGTTAATTAAAAATAAAACCATCATAATTGCTGATACGATGAAATAAATAAAGCCCAGGTATACCATACCAATCCCAGCATCACTTACCTTGCCGAGCATGCGGACCACCACGTAGGAAATGGCAAAATAAGCATACAAGATAATTACGAGTACGATATAAAAGGAAGTATCATGTATTGCTTTGCGGTAAAAAAGATAAGCCAGGACAAGCAATACCAGGCACCAAAACAGGGAAGCTGCATCGAAGTGAAACATGGCTGCGATACAGGATACCATCAATAAATGAATTCCAAAATTTGAGTACGTAAATTCAAAATGCGCTTTCATTTGTTGCCTGCGGGCAAACCATCCTATTATTACCAGCAGGGCCCCTAGTGCCATTGCAGTAAAAAGGAGGCTGCTTTGGTTGAAATCATTTGAATCAATTAAATGCAGGGGTGTTATGGTAAGTCCTGCCCAGGCGCCTAAAGCCACAATCGCCATGCTTAAAACGCCCAGGTGATCAAAATAATAGGCACTGAAAAACAATACCAACATGGGAAAAAAGGTGGCCAGTCCGTAGCGGTTGCCAAAAACATTGTATTGAAACTGCAGGTAGACAATAAAGCTTACAAAAGTGCTGCAAGCAAGCAGCAATATGTAATCGAAAAACGGGTGGGGCGCAGCCACTTTAGCTGTTGAAAAGGGTAATTTGTTGCTGGTACAATAATAAAAGCTACCCATACTGATCAGCGCAATCACCAGTAATATTACCTGGTGGCCAATGGTATCAATATTTTTATAAACGAGGGTGCCAAGGCCGGCACTTAACAAGGATACCCCCAGGTAAAGGTTTGTCTTTATATCCCAATGAATGGAGACCCGGTCGTTTGTAATGGCCGCCACATTTTTTTGATGACTGTCAGGGGAGATCAGTCCTTCCTCCAATAACCGGTCAAATACGCTGGTTGGCTGCATGAGTAAATGATTTATTTTTAAAAGTAAAATAAATTTTCATATCACTGCTGTTTGCTTATTGAACGGTAGTCATCAGCCGGAAAACGGTCATATCAAAAGGATGTTTCCTGTTTTTTCACTATTTTACCTTCGTAAAATTTTACCATGCTACCAACTGATTTTTCCTTATTTCCTGAATTAGTTACCGAACGGCTTATATTAAGAAAGGTTTGTTACGAAGATGCTGCTGCTGTTTTAAAACTCAGGGGCGATGAGCAGGTGATGCAATATATCGGTAAAACCCCGGCGGTGAATATGGAGGAAGCTACTGGATTTGTTGAAATGATTCTGCAGGCATTAACAAATAACGAAGGAATTACCTGGGCCATGACGTTAAAAGAA
>JBBQOJ010000334.1:0-4536 GCA_038330815.1 Chitinophagales bacterium
TATTTTTTTGGCCGTTCTTCCTGCCGCAGTTTCGCAAAGGGTAAGGTAGCCAGGGTGTCTAAAAATATAATGCCCGTAAGCCATACAAAATATTCCGGGTGAGCAGGCATTAAAGTAGCGTTTGCCAGTTCCTGGGTATACATCAGTAACAGGCATGAGAAAAGCAGGGTGGTAACCAGTATGGAAACATTGAGCGTATTATACAGCCGTTCTTTATCATGCTCCTGCGAAAAACGGAAATAGCTGGTTTCAACACCGTAGGTGAAAAGGATATTGGCAAAGGGTACAATGGCGTAAATCTGCGTAAGGTCTGCTGTATCCGCAGCCATGAAAATAAAGCTCAGGGAAAAATTAAGAATATAACCCAAAAACCTGCTTCCAATGGTGGGCAATCCATACCACAGGGTTTGCCCGGCTAATTGCTTGATACTGCTCAATTATAAATGTTTAACGACAAATTTACTTGTATAATATTTAAAATCAGGTTGCTTGATTGCCAATATTTTTGTATCGGATAGCTGGTAATTGCCAGATAGCACCCGGCAGGCAAGCCTTCCGTGAATTAGCAAAGCCAATTGCACCTTTAAAACAAAAGGGCACCTCATATAACCGGCATCACGTATACGCCTATACGATATCTAATAGTATGTTTAATGACCATGTATTAGTTTATTTTATGTAAAGCAGGTGCCGCCATGCGACTTTTTATAGCGTTAGGCTACTTACACCTGCATTAGCGGGGTTGTTCAAAACGCGGGTCCTTTAACATGCTTTGATCGGTGAGTGTTTGCAAAAATTCCAGCAAGGCTACCCGTTGCTGGTTAGTAATGGGTAGCCTGTTTTTTAATAAGGGGTCCAGGGTGGGCTGACTGGTAATAATGCCATTGCGATAATGTTCTATCACCTGCGATAATGAATTGCGCCTGCCATCATGCATGTAGGGAAACGTAAGGGCCACATTTCTCAGCGTGGGTACTTTAAACTTTAACGAATCGCCGGGATTACCAGTGATGCCCATTCTTCCAATATCTTTTAAAAAAGGGTCCAACGCAAAACCATTGTTTCGGTAAGAATAATCGGTAAAAAGGGGTTCTGTATGGCAGCTATTACAATGGGCTTTAAATACCGTATAACCGCTTTGTTCGCCGGGGGAGAAACTGGCGGCCCCTTTTTTAACCTGGTCGTATTTACTGTTTGCAGAAACAATGCTGCCCATAAACTGGGAAAGAGCCTTCAGCATTCGCTGGCTGTTAATGGTGGGGTCGCCAAAAGTGGCAGCAAAAAGGCGGGGGTATTCACTATCGGCAGCTAACTTTTGCAATACCTGTTCAATAGTTTCCGCCATCTCGTTGGTATTGGTAATTGGCGCTAAGGGTTGCACTTCCAGGTGGTTTACACCGCCATCCCAATGCATTTCCTTCATCCAGGCCAGGTTAAACAGGCCCGGTGCATTGCGAACCGTGAAGGTATTATTGAAACCATGGCTAAACTGGTGATCATACGTGGCAAAAGCGGCAAATTGCTGGTGGCAACTGGCACAGGGAAAATTGCCATCCCGGCTTAGCCGGCCATCGTAAAATAATTTTCTGCCCAGTTGAAAACCTTCCTCGGTTAAACGGTTGTTGCTAAAAATGTCGGTAGCAGGCTGTGGCCAGCCGGCCGGGATGGTAAAGGAAAGATAGGTGGGATTAAATTGATTATTATCCCCGCTGGATTTCTTGCAGGCATCTAACAACCAAACTGCACCTGCCAGTAGCAAAAAAAGGGATATGGTTAGCCTGGTTGTCATCAGTTGCCTGGTTAGTAATTTATTACATCAGTAATGGTAAACATACCGGCATAATTATCTGCCATGTTTTTTGCCAATATACCCGGCGTAGTGATAACAGGCGAATTACCAATCCGCAAGTCATGTATTCCCTGCCACCAGGTTTGAAGATCGGCTTCCAATATAATTTCGCTCACTTCCCCTTTCCTGGCGTCAATAAACTTTCCCCCGGGCAACAGGATGCTGACCGGTTTCAGCACGTTGTTGGCGCCTTTAAATCCACCAATATGGTATTCTATTTTATTGCCTGCCTGGTTCGACTGTGGCGAAGTACCTTCCAGCTTAGCCATAATATAACCGCTGTTCCAGGTCCAGAACATGTCATTCAGGGGATCGAGCGCACCTGTTTGTGCCCCACTTACATTACGGGTGCTATCAACACCAACTAAAAAAAGCAGCGAAATAAACTTGCCTTCGGCAACAGGAAAACTAAAACTCAGGCTTGCCGGCAGGCCCTGATCAATAAGGTGATAGCTTTCGGTTTCAATGGCAATTGTTGGTACACCACTCAGCCCCAACTTTACATTGCTGATATAGTATTTAAATTTATTGATGGTAAAACTTTCGCCAAAAGGATTATTATAGGTAGCAGTATTCAATACCAAAGGGGTATTGCCTACCTGGTTGCGGAAGGTTAGTTTAATTGTACCTGAGTCACTGTTAACCGGTTCGGTTCCAGGTGAAATGGTTTTCTGGCACCCGGCCAGCAAGCCGATGGCCAACATCGACAGCAGTATTTTTGAGATGGATTTCGGTATCATATTACAATTTTATCTTCATCCTTGATTGTTTTATTTCGCCCGCTTTTTTCTTGGTGTTGATCCTTTTTTCCCTGGCGGCCTTGCCTGGTTTTGTTTGGCGGCGCTTTTTTGGAACAATTAAGGAAGCGGTTACCAACAGGTTCATTTTTATTATCACCTGTTGTTTATTGGCCAGTTGGGTTCTTTCCGACTGACTTTTTACTAATAAATATCCTTCGGATGTAATTTTATTGGCTAATTTCGCGGCGAGGAGCGATTTTTGCTCAACGCTAAGCAGGGCGGATGATTGAATATGCCAATAACCTTCTACCATGGTTTCCACCTTATTTACATTTTGTCCTCCTTTTCCACCGCTCCTGGCTGTTTGAAAGGTTATTTCCGGTGAAATATCCATAACCAAATTTACTTTATTTACGTAAATGATGGCGACTAAAGCCATTGATTTGGTATCTTTATTTTAATAAGAGCAAAAAAGTTAAGACTTTTGCAACTAACCAACCCATAGTGATGCTAAAAGGTATATATCATTCATTAACCGAAAGAAAACGAACCGGTAAGAAATCATTTGCTGTACTTATTGACCCCGACAAGGTAAATGATGTGAACATGAAGTTATTGATTGATTTGTCAGTGGCTGCAAAAGTGGATTATTTTTTGGTAGGGGGTAGCCTGGTGATTTCTAATTACCTGGATGAATGCCTACAATATATTAAAAGAAATTGCAACATTCCTACGGTGCTTTTTCCCGGAAGCCCTTCACAGGTTAGCCCGTATGCAGATGCCTTGCTATACCTGTCGCTTATCAGCGGCCGTAATCCCGAATTATTGATTGGGCAACATGTGGTGTCGGCACCCATTGTTAAAAAAAGCGGGTTGGAGATTATGCCTACCGGCTATATGGTGGTCGATGGCGGTGCGCCTACCACGGTTTCTTATATATCCAATGCCAGCCCGTTGCCGGCCGATAAAAACGAGATAGCGGTATGTACAGCCATGGCAGGGGAAATGCTGGGCATGAAATTAATTTATATGGATGCCGGAAGTGGTGCCAAAAGGGCCATTACGGAGAGCATGATAGAAAAAGTGGCGCAATCTATTGAAGTGCCGTTAATTGTAGGAGGGGGTATTATCGAACCCGAAAAAGCCTACCTGAATTGTAAAGCGGGTGCGGATGTAATTGTAGTTGGTAATGCTATTGAAAAGGACGCTTCCCTGATCAAAGAGATGGCGGCTGCAGTACACAGTGTACCGGTAAAAGTATAACATTCAAATAAACGACTCCCACACAACCCAGCAATAACCCGGCACAAAAATGATGCGTGCCTCCTGGTTACAGGCTCATCATTTCTTTAAACTTTACTGCTTGTCGCCTGCTTACTTCCACCTTTTCGCCTCCCTGTAAGTCAAGCAGCAGTCCGCCATTGAAATAAGGTTCAATTTTTTCAATCATGCGCATGTTTACAATATGCTTGCGGTTGGCCCGGAAAAAGGTTTTTTCATCCAGCCGTTCTTCCAGCGCATTCAGCGATTTTAAGATAAGCGGTTTGTTGCCGGCAAAAAACACCTTGGCATAGTTACCCACACTTTCAAACAGGCGCACTTCCGACAATTTTACAAACCAGCACCGCTCACCATCCTTTACAAATACCTGGTCGTTTTCGGTAAGCATACCACGGTTATAGGCCTGCTGGGCAGCCAGTTCTTTTTCCTCTACCTGCTGTAGCTTTTGCAGGGCATCTGCCAGTCGCTTGGGTTCAATGGGTTTCATCAGGTAATCGAGGGCATTTACTTCAAAAGCCTTCAGCGCATATTCATCATAGGCCGTGGTAAAAATTACATGGGGAGCTTTATCCAGTTCCTGTAACATGGTAAAACCGGTTTTGCCCGGCATCTGGATATATAAAAAAATAAGGTCGGGGTTTAGGGCATCAATTTTCTCTATTCCTT
>JBBQOJ010000335.1:0-4523 GCA_038330815.1 Chitinophagales bacterium
TGAGGGTAGTATTGTCAATAAAATTTACCGGAACACCTTTGCACAGTGGCCCAATGGTAGATAAACCGGGAAAGAAGCCAGGGTAAACCCGTACAATAAGTGAATCGGTACTGGAGCACAAACCACCAATGGATACTGTCAATTTTACTTTGTATATGCCGGTATCAGAATAAATGTGCACCGGGTTAGAGAGAGAGGAAGAATTGTCAACGCCTGAACCCGGATCACCAAAGTCCCATTCATGCAAGGTTCCCTGGGGGTTGCCCAATGCATTGGAAAAATTTACCGTAAAACCATCACAGGTAACTCCTTTAGGCGCCAGCCTTGCTGCCACGGGGTCACAATCTTTTACCTGTATATGCAGTTCCTTTCTCGATTCCGCCATTACTACACCGTTCCTGGTTTCGGTAACGCAAACGGTTACCACAAATTCGCCTCCAAACGTATTGGGGATGGGGGCAATACCGCTAATGAGGCCGGTAGTGGGGTTGATGGTAACTCTCGTCCCCATTGGTTGGGCACCGTTATATGGGCTGGTGTAATTAAGGGTTTGATAGGGTGGGGAAGATGCAGAGGCTGGCGCGGGATCGGCCGTGGTGCCACCTTCATAAGCAGCGCAGAGGGAATAGGTCAATACATCCTGCGGATCTTTATCAATAGCGGAAAAAGGGTAGTTAAAAAAATTGCCGCCACAAACAATCGCCGTATCATTCACCGGGAAGTTGGGGCTGCTGTTCCGGTTGGCGTTGGGTACAGGTGAACTGGTACCGGGTATCCTGATGGAATAGGTATTGCCCACACTGCCCGAATTCACAATATTTTCCATCCCGGCTATGCGGCAACAGCGTTGGTAACTAATGGTATACCCGTTAGGAGTTACAGGTAATTCAATGCTGGCCAGTTCGTAAATCACCACAGTGTAATAACAGCCACGCTGGTCCAGTGCGATACAAGGTTCATCGGCTGTTTTTTCCAACTCGTACCGCCGCGTTAAATTAACCTGGGGATTGGAATGCACCACATTGGTACTGCCTTGGTAAATGGTGAAGTTTACAAAATTGTTAAGTTGTCCTGCAGAGGGGAAGCAGCCCATGTATACCGTCAGGGTAATCTTATATTTAAGGTAACTGGTATTTACAGTGCCGGGACCAAGGTATTCATAGGTAAAAAAACCGCCCTTGATATGTGCCGAAAAAGCAGTTAAGAGGGTAATTGAAAATAAACATGTTATAAGAAATTTCTTCATAATCAGCTTAGTAGGCATCAGTAATGCATAAATATAACTAAAAACGAAAACTTTGGATATTCAGTATATGTTAAAATAGGCAGGGGTAAGATTTTAGGGAGTAAACCGTGCATATCGCCAGGTCAACCGTATTACTGCAGGAATGATAACAACAGCTCATTGGCTTTTGTTGTTTCTTCCAGCATGCCCATATGGGCTGATTGTTGAAGAAGATGTATTTGCGGACGTAAAGGCAGGTGGCACTGTTTAAGGCTGGCCGTAAGCGGTACTGCCGTGTCATGCTCGCCTATGATAAACATGATGGTGCCGGGGAAAGAGCGCAATACGGCCGTCCTGTCTGGCCGCGCTATCATCGCTTCATAATATTGTACCAGGGCTTCCGGTGTAAATGCCCTTCCCTGTTCCACTAACGCCCTAATTTTACCGGCGTTAGCTTCCACATACTTACTGGTAAACAAACCGGGAATGCTCGTTTTTAAAAATTCATACACCCCATTTTCATTAATAAAACGGATTGCTTTTTTTCTTATTTCTTTTTTATCCTCATCATCTGCAAAGGCAGAGGAATGGAACAGGCAAAAAGAATGCAGGTAATCCTGGAACTGTTCTGCAAAAGAGAGGGTAATATAACCGCCCATGCTATGGCCTACCATTGTAACTTTTTCCTTTTTACCATCGCCAACGGGCGCAAGTTCCTGGTCGAGCAGTAATTTGATAATCGTTGCGTAGGTGTCGATGTTGGCACCAGGTACCAAGGCAGAGCGGCCGGTACCGGGGATATCGGGAACGATTAAACGAAAGTGGTTTTTCAGGAAATCAACCTGGGCTGCCCATATAGTACTTGTTTCAGCAAACCCGTGCAGTAATACCACGGCGCTGCCCTGGCCGTATACCCGGTAAAATATTTCCTTCTCCCGGAACTTGATTGTTTTTTCGCTCATACCTGGCATAATGCGAATTTACTGAAATTGGTGATGTGCGCCCTACCGGCAGGGCAGTAATATCAGTTATTAAAAAAAGTAAATTCCCTTATGCACCGCCTCTAAAATACTTTTCAGCATTTCGAATTAACAGTATCAGCACTAACGGTATCAACGCATTGTTCATTTGTTGAGGCAGGAAAAACCAGGCGGCTAGTAATAAGGTGAGCGCAATGGCACTGAGCCCAAAATAAACACGCACCCGTTTACCGCTACTTCGTACATAAAATGCCGCGATGGTATTGATGGGCCAGGCCCACAGCAGGTTGTAATTGTCTTTTGTCATCGAATGGTCGGTAGCTACCCACATCAATATCAACAAGATTCCGAACATGCCTGTTAAAAAAAAGAAGATGCCGTCAAAACCGAGTAATATGTTTTTTACCCGGCGGCTTTTTATAAATCCCATCCCGGTTACTACCAGGAATAACAACGAAAATACCAGCATCGGTGTAATGCCGGCGCCATTGGCTAGGGTTACAATAACCGGGTATAGGTTGGTTGTTGAAATTACCAATGGTTGTTGCCCTTTTGGATGCTCCAATGATTGCATCAGGTTGTCGGGTAAAAATTGCGATTGACTCGTGGTCATCACCGCATCTGTACGTGCTCCCAGTAGCAGGTCGATGCCGAGTTTACTCCAGTGCTTTTCGTTTTTGTCAAGGTATTCATGAATGGCGTGGCGAAAAGTAGTACCGGCAGGCATTACCGGGTTAAAGCCGGGATGGTTTTTTTTGTATTTAACCAGCATGTCCCTGGGGCGGGTAGTGCAGTTGTCGAAAAAGAAATCGTACTGGTAAAACTTATTGGTCTCCCGGGCATTCTCCTGCAGGGCCCGCATCAGCGCTAGTTTTTCATCGCCATCCAGTTGCAACACCTGCTCGGTGATGCCCCTGTTTTCTGCCTGGTAAGCGGCTTTAAAATAGGGGAACGCTTCCGCAGAAAGATAGTAGCGTAGTTTACCACGGATGAACTTTAAATAAAAGCCCTCATCTTCAAAATTAAACGTACCGTAATTAAAAACATAATCGGTAACGCTGCTACTATCGGTGATCCTGAAAGCGGTATGACCAAAAGTGGAATATAATTCTGCACCCGGGGTACAGGTAAGCAGGGCAATGCGGATATGGGATGAGTCCTGCCCATGCGCCTTGTTGGTTTGCCAGAAAAGCAGGCCTGCCAGCAGCAGCATCGTTACCGGGTATTTTATTAAAGCAGTGAACCGGGTGCGGCAATCGCCTACTGGTATAAAAGGCTTACTGCGGATGCGTTTTTTCATGTTATTGTGTTTGCAACCTGGCAAAAATTTACGGGAAATGCGCCGGTGAAGGCAATTTCGACAATTAGCAGGGCAGTTGTAGTTCTTCTTTCCTGTTGTGATGCATGGGTAATTGGTTGCAGCGTGTAGGCTATACTGTTATAATCGATTGGTTAATATCTACCGGCTATAGTTAGGTGCTTCCTTCGTGATGGCAATGTCGTGGGCATGACTTTCCCGCATCCCGGCATTCGTTATTTTCACAAAGGTGGCGTCTTGCAAGGCGCGGATATTGCCGGCACCACAATACCCCATACCCGCCCTTAACCCGCCCGTATATTGATGTACCACTTCCTTTAACGGGCCCTTAAAAGCAACCCTGCCTTCGATTCCTTCCGGTACAAACTTTTTGATATCGGCCTCTACCTCCTGGAAATAACGGTCACTGCTGCCCTGGGCCATAGCGCCCAACGAACCCATGCCACGGTATTGTTTAAACCGGCGGCCTTCGTAAATAATCGTTTCGCCGGGGCTCTCTTCCGTTCCGGCAAATACATTGCCCATCATTACACAACTGGCCCCTGCGGCTAATGCTTTTACCATATCTCCTGTATACCTGATACCACCATCGCTAATAATGCCCACCCGTTTATTTTTCAATGCTGCTGCTGCTTCCATCACGGCCGTAATTTGAGGTACACCGGTTCCGGCTACAATCCTTGTGGTGCAAATTGAACCTGGGCCAATGCCCACTTTAATAGCATCCGCACCCGCGTTTGCCAATGCCAGTGCACCTGCGGCGGTGCCCACATTACCTGCAATTACCTGTAGCCCCTTAAACGTTTTCTTGATATTTTTTAGCGCGTCCATCACCCCTTTGGTATGGCCATGTGCACTGTCCAGGCAAATCACATCTGTTCCTGCCTGGTGGAGGGCTGCTACACGGTCGAGGGTATCGCGGGTAATACCCACGCCGGCACCTACCAGTAAACGGCCAAAAGAATCCTTGATGGCATGCGGGTTGGATTTTAATTTCAGG
>JBBQOJ010000336.1:0-4512 GCA_038330815.1 Chitinophagales bacterium
AAACAAAAACAATTGTGGCAATAGCGCAGCAGCAAAAAGCTGACTATAAGAAATACAGTCAGCAAATTGCATCGGCACTACCAGGGCAGCATTTTGATGGAGGCCATTTCGGCGATCCTACCAATCCCTTTTACTTTGGCAGCAGGATGGGTGCTAAATATGCAGTTTTGCCGCCTGCTCCTTTATCGATTATTTCTACCGGTCAGGGCGACTTATTTCCCTATTATTATAAACTGACTTTATCAAAAAGACAGGCTTTATATCATAGCGAGGAAATAGAAAATCCCCATATACTATACAATGGTAGTTTTGATCTTTCTTTTGTAATAATTTTTTTATTACCATTAGTAATTATTGCTTTTACTTATAATATTTATGCTGCCGAAAAACAAAATGGCACCCTTCAACTGCTGATGGCACAAAATACTTCAGTGCAAAAAATAACCGTTTACCGTGTGCTGTTCAGGTACCTCTTATTTTGTGGATTTACTACGGTTGTTTTATTTGCCGGGTTATTGGCTTTTGGTGTAGATGTATCAGCCAACTTAAGTGCATTGGCATATGTAACGGGAATTGTTTGGCTGTATGCGGCATTTTGGTTTGCCTTTGCTTTATTGATTAATAGTTTTAAAAAGAACGCGGGTTTTAATGCCACTATATTAACCGGGAGTTGGCTGTTGCTGGTACTAATCATTCCAACTATTTTATCCGGTGTAGTTAACCAATTGCATCCTAATCGCTCAAAGATTGATTTAATTACAAAAACAAGAGATATTAGCGATTCAATAGCAATAACCAATAATGTATTGAACCGATTTTTAGAAGAACATCCTGAATTTAAACCTGCAGGTGCAGCCCAGCCTGACCGTAATAGCGCAACATTAAGAAACAGAATTGAAGTTGAAATGCAAAAGGAAATATTATTGAATGAATTTGCTAATACTACTCAAAATAGAGAGGCGCTCGTAAACAGGTATCGCTTTTTTTCGCCTGCCATTTTTATGCAACAATTGCTGAACAATGCTGCCGGTACCACTGAGAAACGATATATTGATTTTGATAACCAGGTAAAAAGTTATCACCAGGTTTACCGAAATTATTTTGAGCCATTGGTATATAGACAACAAAAATTTACTGCTGAAAATGCAAGCAAGGTTCCGGATTTTACATACAGGGAGGCCAGCAATCTTGCCTCAAGTGGCAATGCTGCAAACATTTTATACTTAGTTCTGCTAGTTATTGTAATGGTATTATTTGCAATTCAAAATAAATACAACAGGTTATTTTCCTTCAGGAGGGGGCAATAAATGACGCTGGTTTGCTATCAGCATTTGTTGTGTATTCCATCGTAAAATGACTTTCTCTTTTATTTGCGCTAAAACGTATTCATTCGGGTTGCCGGCAACGGGTAAAATAAGGTCACCTATTTCCTTATACAAAGGATGCAGCTTTCTTTGGGCTGCCGGTAAAGTGAAAAAATGCTTACAAGCAGAAAATTATTTTATGTAAATAGCAACTACCGCATCTTCAACGTGAACAATGGGTCCTATTTTCTTCCATATCAAATAGATCAAATCCTATTTATTGCGGATGGTTGTCATGTCTTCAACTTAAGAAAGGGTACAACTCCACTGTCGTTTCAGTTAATGTAGTTAGGTTCATAAAAAATAGTACGTACTAAACCTGCCTCCTATTAATAAGCAGAATCGCCCGGGAATTGCCAGGCAAAACAAAAACTCCGGCCAGGCTTGTTGGCCGATGTAAAGACAGCTACTACGTTCGTGAATTGCCATTAAATCAATGATGACAACTGCATCCCCTTTTTTCAACGGCGGCGCCCGCTTTGGCAGTGCTGCAACAACCAGTGCTGGTAACGAGACTTAATACCGAAGTGGTATCCCCGCTGGTAGGGAAATCCTTTTGAGCCCAGCGTATCATACCATGTTTCATATTCATCACCCTCAACTCGTTGTAGCCATGTTCCAACAAAAAGGTGGCCGCTTGTAAGCTTCTGCCACCGCTTCTGCAAACCATTATCAATATTTTATCCTGCGGTAATTCCTTGTAACGGTTTTCTAATTCGCTTAGCGGTATGTTCACAATAGAAGGCACTCCAAAAGCCAGTTGGGTTACTTCGTTTTTTTCCCTTACATCTACCAGCATAGCACCTTTCTTAATCCATGCCTGAACGGCCGATGGGCAAATTTCATTAACGAGAAGCTGATTTGTTTCCATGATGCTGTTTTTATTTGAATCTTGTTTAGTATTAATTTCCCACCCGCAGGAAACGCTTTCATCCTTTGTTCCAAATAATCACTGCTTCCGGCAGGATAGGCAATGTATAGTTGTCAATTACTAACTTCCATCACGGGACGAATGCTTTTTATAGCACAAATGAACAAGGATTTTTCTAATTGAAACCTGACGCAGGCCATGTGATCAACTGACGGTGGTCATGCTTTAAAAAAATGGTGGATTTTTTATCCCGCGTCAATTGGTTTGGAGTTATATTAAATCGAATTTGCAGATGGGGGTGTCCCGCTGCCCGCCTCAACGCACAGCGGGCCGGGCTATCCGCTGCAAGCCGTCCCCGCTAACGCGGGGCGGGCTTTCCACTCCTATCCCTCACCCGGCAGCACGTTCACCTTATAACAACGCTAAATAAAGTAATGGTGTACCACAAACAACAATCGCAGAGACGTGCCTGTATAAAGAAGGAATGCGCCGGGCCAATTACAAATCTTTGCAATAATTTATCACCTGTTGCAATATCCTGCGAGCGGGATGATTGCCTGGTAAGCGTAGTAGTGATTCAGGATGGAGGGGTAAGTCTTAACCAGCGGCAGCAACAACAACAGTAATAAAAACGTACATTTATCCTATTAAATTCCCTCAAATGAGCAAGATAATTATCCATCGGCCCTACCACTGGTACGACCGAAAATTTGGTTACCAGGTATTCATCAATCAACAACCTGTTGCAAATTTGTGCAATAAAGAAAAGCAGGAAGTTCTGCTAGCTGCTCCGGGTATCATCGAAGCAAAAATAATGTGGTGTGGTTCAACGGTGGTTTCCATCGATCCTGCCAAAGAGGAAAATATTCAATTACGCATACGACCCAATACAACACTACATCAACTACTACTGGTAACCGTTGCCGTTAGCATCAGCTGTATCGCCCTGGCCAACCTTTTTCCAATACGAATGGGTAAAGTATGCGACAACGGCAGTACTGTCGGGCATGTTGCTGCTGTTAACCGGGTTGGTAACGGTGGGCCGCAGGCGCTGGATCCTGCTGGGAAAAAAAAATCATTAGCTATTTCTTCTACCCCTGCAAATGGTGCATGACCAAACAATTAATGGTTGCCTCTCTGGTAAGCACTTAATATTTCACTCCATAAAGCAGGAGGGCTGAATTTAGTTTTGGCAACTTCCAATTCTTTACCCTTCCCTATGTTAGGACTGGCTTATGCGTGATTCCTTTGTTTACCAGGCAGCCGATATTCACAATCAACTTACTGGTTAACCGTGATGGGTGCCTTTATTATAATCCCACTTCCGGTTCTAACTTCCACACTACCTTTTACATTAAGTGCCTTTGTGTTGATAAATTGGCGGTTACCGGTTTTTATTTTTGCATCAATTACCAGCCGGCCAATTTTATTAGGGAACAAACTACCACCAAACCCGTCCATGGTTCTACTGGAATCCACCGATACCCCATCTCCCAACACCAGTATGCTGTTGTTACCAAAATCGTAAGGGCAGTTTAGGGTCTGACTGGCATCACCATAAGGTGGATCTGCAATTTGCAATGTGCCACTGGTAAAGTTAAAGGCTGTCATAGCAGGTGCAGCCTCAAATAAGGAAAGGCCGTTGTTGACCGATCCATCTGCAAACCCAATATTACCATCTACTTTTATCTGTCCCCCGCTCATATTAAAACTACTACCCGCATTCATTTTTATTCTTCCCAATACGTTCAACTGACCCAGCTGCACCACCAAATTTCCATAGTTGTCAATCATGTAACGGGCCTCCTCCCTATCACCCAAGGTAAGCCCGGTGCCGGCATTGTTTAGCAGTAAGCTACCGCCTGCACTGATGCGCATGGAGCCGATCGTCATGGTGGTATCCAACAATACACTGTGCCTGATTTCCACTGAATCGAAATTATAAGGCACAATGCCCCTGCTCCAAATGGCAGGATTTTTAAAGTTTCCCGCCGCAATGGTTTGATTGAAGGCATAGGCGGCCAGGGGCAGGGTGGTTGCTATCACCACAGTGTCCCGGAAATTGCCATACCTGAATATGGCCGCAGTGGTTCCCGCCGCAAGTACCTTTAACGCCCTGGTGGAATCTACCCTCTCTGCAACGCCCACCGGATCAAATGTTACGGTGATCGTTGTGTCTGTATTAGGCAGGGATACCCAGTTACCTGGCTGATAGGCCACCTGGTAAGGAGGATAATAAGGTGTACCCTGGTTGATGACAATATTTGAATCATTCAC
>JBBQOJ010000337.1:0-4499 GCA_038330815.1 Chitinophagales bacterium
TAATTACAGGAAGATGTTTAAAACGGTCGTCGGCCCTTATAACTCCTAGGCACTCGATTCCATTCATTTTAGGCATATTAATGTCGAGAAATAAAAAGTCGGGCAAAGCATCGGCCGAGGCAAACAACCAATCAATGAGTGCTTCCCCGTCGTTAACGGTGGTGAGCCTGGTAGGCACAGGAAGTGTTTCCAACGCAAGCTTAAAAAAGTATCGGTCGTCCTGGTCATCCTCGGCCAGCAGAATATGTTTTGGTAAAGGGGGAGTAGTAATGTTCATGGTATAAAATTGAAACAGTTTTCTTGATTAAAATTATCGCCAGAATAGGGTAGCATTGGCAGGTAGTTTAATCACGATATTGGCACAATGAGGCAGAACGGGAATTTGTGTGGAAATCTTTTATACATAACCAGCATTGTACTGTTATTAATGCTGTTTACTTCTTTGCTGTCGCCAGTTGCTTTATTCAAGTTCCGAGCCAAGCATTCATTTGCTTCCAGTAAGCTATTCTCCCTGCTACCTTCCCGCTACATTTTAATTACCGTGTTGCACGCACCTGTGAGTGGTGGAAGGTAAATTTATTCCCGGAATGCCTGCCCGGTTAGCGGTGGTGACATATATTTAACCTACCTACCGGTATACATTTCAACGAGGATGATTCTTGATCGTCCTTGCAAATCCTATAGTAAGGTTGTAGAATTAGTTCTACACAATTGAAAGAAAACAGGAATTTAATTTAGCTGGAGCCACCAAATTTTATGGCATGTTTTTTTTACCTGCCTTGTATCTTTCACTATCAAAACCCACATTATGAGTACAGCAAAAAAATCTCCGGCCAAAAAGGCAGCTGTTCCTTCAAAAAAGCAGGTAGCCATGCCGATTCACTCACAGGAAGCATCAGGTTTAAGGGAATTATTTGAAGATGCACTAAAAGACATTTATTGGGCAGAAAAAGCCTTAACGAAGGCCCTTCCCAAAATGATTAAAAAAGCTACCGCCAGTGAATTAACGGCAGCATTATCGGATCATTTAGCTGTTACCGAACAACAGGTAATCCGCCTGGAAGAAGTTTTTAATTCAATAGGGATAAAGCCCCAGGCCAAAAAGTGCGCTGCTATGGAAGGGTTGATTAAAGAGGGTAGTGAGGTAATGGAGAGTACTGCCAAAGGAATGGTGAGGGATGCAGCCATTATTGGTGCCGGGCAAAAAGTAGAGCATTATGAAATTGCGACCTACGGTACTTTATGCGCCTTTGCTAAAATATTGGGTGAAACGGAAGCAGCTGGTTTATTGCAAACAACATTGGACGAAGAGAAAGAAGCAGACACCACGCTTACCTCGGTGGCGGAAGGCTCCATTAACCTGGGTGCAGCAGCGGCTGGTAATGATGAATAATATTTTTGTGCAAATTTTGGATAGGATATTGGTGTGTTGCCCCGGCATAATTTTTTACCGGGGCAGCCACCTGAAGGAAAGCGCGGTGAAAGAAGGAAATCCGGGCCCGGTTTCAACTGCACAGTATAACACAATCTCAAAGAAAAATTAAAAATTTAAACGATGGCAAAAGCGAAAAAAACAGCTGATCCCGGGGAAAGTAAAAAGATCACCGACCTGGAACCCGCCCGTACTTACGATGAAGGTGAATTTCTTACCACCAATCATGGTTTGAGGGTAAATGATAACCAAAATTCTTTAAAAGCAGGGGAGCGTGGTGGCACGCTGATTGAAGATTTTATCCTGCGTGAAAAGATCCATCATTTTGATCATGAACGTATACCGGAAAGAATTGTGCATGCCCGTGGATCGGCAGCGCACGGCGTTTTTGAATTGTATGAATCAATCGGCCAGTATACAAAAGCAAGGCTGTTTAATGAAACGGGAGTTCAAACGCCCTTGTTTGTTCGCTTCTCAACCGTGGCCGGTTCGCGTGGCTCTACCGACCTGGCAAGGGACGTACGCGGTTTCGCGGTTAAATTTTATACCGAAGAGGGCAATTATGATATTGTAGGTAATAACATGCCGGTGTTTTTTATACAGGATGCCATCAAATTCCCCGACCTGGTGCATGCCGTTAAACCAGAGCCCCACAATGAAATGCCGCAGGCTGCTTCTGCACATGATACGTTTTGGGATTTCATTTCCCTGATGCCGGAAAGTATGCATATGATTATGTGGACCATGAGCGACCGTGCCCTACCCCGCAGTTTCCGTATGATGGAAGGTTTCGGTGTACATACGTTTAGATTCATCAATGAGTCCGGCGTATCCCATTTCGTAAAATTTCATTGGAAACCTTTATTGGGTGTTCACTCGGTAGCCTGGGATGAAGCCCAGAAAATTTCCGGCAAGAACAGCGATTTCCATCGCGAAGATTTATGGCAGGCGATTGAATCAGGTAATTTCCCGGAATGGGAGCTGGGAATACAGGTAGTGCCGGAAGAAGATGAACATAAATTTGAATTCGACTTACTGGATGCTACAAAAATTATCCCCGAAGAAATAGTGCCTGTACAGCGGATCGGTAAAATGACACTTAACCGTAACCCGGATAATTTCTTTGCCGAAACCGAGCAGGTGGCATTTAACCCGGGCCATTTGATACCAGGTATCGATATCTCCAATGATCCTTTGTTACAGGGTCGCTTATTTTGCTATTAAGATAAACAGTTGTACAGGTTGGGTACGCATAATTTACAGGAGTTAACCAATAAACGCCCCCTATTCCCAGTGCATAACAACCAACGAGATGGGCACACACGCCATACCATCAATACCGGCAGGGTAAGTTACGAACCCAATAGCCTTGGGGGTGGCTGCCCGTTCCAGGCAAAAGCCAGCGAAGGCGGATTTACCAGTTTCCCGGAGCGTATTGATGCCCGGAAGACCAGGGTAAGAAGCCAAAGCTTTTTTGATCATTTCAGCCAGGCAAAATTGTTTTTTAACAGCCAGTCCGATGCCGAAAAAAATCACATGGTGGATGCGTTGTGTTTTGAATTGGGCAAAGTAGAAACGGCTGCTATCCGCGAAAGAATGGTGAAATTATTAACCTACGTAGATATGTCGCTGGCTGCACCAGTAGCGGTATACCTTGGCATTGATATTCCTGCCGAACTGGAACGTCCGTTAAATGGTAGTTTTCCGGCAGATGCAGACCCTTTAACCTACCAACCCATCATGGTAAAAAGCTCGCTGGAAAAATCGGCGGCACTTAGTATGGCCAATACCATTAAGGATAATATCCAAACAAGGCGCATTGCCGTATTGGTGGCCGAAGGAGTAGATGAGCAATCCGTAATAGCAATGAAAGATGCACTGGAAGCAGCCGGGGGAGTGGTTGACCTGGTGGCTACCAAATTAGGAAAAATTGTATCCGCTAATAATACGGAATTTCCGGTAATGAAGAGTTTACTCACTACGGCATCAGTGTTGTATGATGCCGTGTATGTGCCCGGCGGAGATAACAGTGTAGGCACCCTTGCTACAGAGCCGGATGCACTGCACTTTTTAAATGAGGCTTTTAAACACTGTAAAGCCATCGCAGCCGATGCTGCTGCCTTGCCGGTGTTGCAGGAAACTTATTTCGCCCGCAAGTTGCCCGAAGAATTATCGAAGGAATCGGTGATGATGACCGGCCTTGTTATTGGTGATGATATTAATAAAGTAGCAGAATTATTTATCAATGCTATTGCCCAACATCGTTTCTGGGACAGGGAAAAACCCGATAAAGTGCCGGCATAGGAACTCACCTCCGGTGCAATAATATATATAGTAAAGGAAGGTCGATAAGGCCTTCCTTTTTTTAATTAGATCATTGTTTTTACTATGAATTTTTTAATTAATTAGATTGTACGATTAAAGTGTTCATTTCCTGCGGCTCGTTTACAAGAAGTGAAATTACCATTGACATTAAATGAATTTGACTGGCTCCCAAAACCAATTCGATCTTTTATGATTAATGAATAATATAAATTTGTTGCGATTACGTCAAAAATAATTGGTTGTGCCATGACGGTACATAAGACGCCGGGTGATCGTTTGCAGTTGGTGATTCTCAAAGGGCTTTGCCAATCATAACAATCATTACATCCTATTATTCATTTAAACAACGAATTCGATAATATCAATAAATCACCAATTACATCCATCACAAAAATCACATCAATCACAGTCTGAACATTAATTACATCAATTAACAAATCACATAAATCATAGTTTATGCATATGATGGGATATTAACAATGAATGTATATTTTCGTTGCAAAACAATTTTTATTTATAAAAGAGAATTCATGATTAACGGCATTAAAACAATAACCCTGGCATTAGTTTCCATCTGCACAGGGCTCATGGCAACCGGGCAAAGCCGCCCTTCTACCCGCGATACAACGCGTGGGGCAACAACAGAGAAAACAACCCCAGATTCCCCCAAATCCACGCCCAAAGCTTATAAAGACGTCATCACTGCCAAAGCCATCACCACAAAGGGCTTTTTTACGGTACA
>JBBQOJ010000338.1:0-4497 GCA_038330815.1 Chitinophagales bacterium
TAATATTTCGTATGATTTTCCGCTGGTATCAGTTAGCCATACCGGGAAAGCGCTGTTCTATATACGTGAGTATTACCGCTCGGCAAGGGTAAGCCCTATCTCCCGTGGCGCTAGCCTGGCCTGGGGCGCTATGGGCAAGCCAGTAGGTACAGGGCTTGACTATAATGGTTTTTACAACCTGGAGCAACCCGTTGCCGTGATCGATCCGTCCAAAAATACCGGGCTTATCGCCTGGCGCGATAACAGGAATTTACCGGGTGTTACCGGGGAGAATATTTTCATGCGTCACCTCGATCACCTCGACGAATTGAATTATACTCCACCCACCAAACCGGTAAAGCTATTACCCAATCCATATGGGCCCTCCACTGCAAATCCCGCTGTGCTTACAGGCAGCAGTTACCAATACAGTACTATTGAAATTTATAATTCCTCTCCCACCCATTCCAGCACTTCACCAATTGTGGAAATATTGGATGATTATAATTTTGGCAGGGTAGAAGTGAATGCTTTTCAGCATAGCGGGGTTATCCGCAGGTATAACAACCAGCCTTATCTCAACAGGAATTTTACGATTAAAACAGAAAATGTTCCCACCGGGGCTGATATTAACCTGTCACTATTTTTCACCAGGGAAGAATTTGCTGCGATGAAAGCCGCTGATATTACAATTTCCGACCCTACTTACCTGGCTGTCATAAGGCAGCCCAATAATACCACCGTAACACCCGGTACCTACGCGCCTGTAGCCGGTGAGGAAATATTAACGCCTACAGGCGTTGATTCAGTTGCCGGAGGGTATGCGCTTAAAATAACCGCAACGGGTTTTGGTAATTTCTTTATTCAAAAATTAGCGCCTGTTAGTTTGTGCAGTGGCGCCGGCACTTCCTTTTCATCCAACTTAACAGGCGTTGCTTATCAATGGCAGGTAAGCACCGACGGTAGTACCTATGCTAGTATTTCCAATAATGCCAATTACGGAGGCACCAATACTGCTACCCTCCAGTTAATTAATGTACCCTCCTCCTTTAACGGTAACCGTTACCGGTGCGTGATAAATGGAACCAAACTAAGTAGTTCATTTTACCTGCAGGTTTTAAATGTGTGGACCGGAGCTGCCAGTAATGCCTGGGAGAATCCCGCGAATTGGAGTTGTGGCCAGGTACCGGATAGCAATACAGATGTGGTGATCAATTCAGGTACCGTCGTATTAAATTCAAACACGTCCTGTAAAAGTTTTAAAATAAACCCGGGTGTTTCCTTTACGGTGAATGCAGGTTTTACCTTAACGGTAACGCATTAATAAAACAACCGGCGGTATGATTTGAGCCTCGGTCGGTGTCCTTACCCACCGAAATAAGCAGCAACAATTTGGAATGCACCCATAAATATCCCTGCCTGAAATCTAATTTTATCTATCTTTAATCATCGGGTAATAGGCGCTGTCTCTGAGAACACACCGCATAGTAAATTTATACCATAACTAATGAAAGTATAGCCTATACCTCCACCATTATGAACAAGCTTATTACGCGTACGCTGGCCCTTCTTTTCCACGCCTTGCTGAATGTTTTTTTAATCTCCTATATCACCGACTTTGATGTGAGTGGCAGTTGGCTTGGGTTTACAGGCTTCGTACTATTCCTTTTCTTATTATTATTTTTATTTGTACGTCATCTCTTAATTTTTATTCAATATATTAAAACAACTACCCTATGATCTCGTTCGTTTTTTTCTTGTTTGCATTAGCACTCGCTGCCACCCTCTTAGGGGCTTTAAAAAAATCCTCTTATTATAATGAGAATGGCAGATTTAAAATGGTAGGCACGGTAAGGTTGCTGGCCGCGGTTTTTATAGCCCTGGTTATTGGCGTGGCGAACCCGGTAAATATGGAACGTATTGATGCAGGGCATGTAGGCATCAAGGTGAGTAATGTAGGAGACAACAGGGGAGTAGGTAAAACGGAGTATGTTACCGGCTGGGTATTTTACAATGCGTGGATATCGCGAATTTATGAATTTCCCATTCACCAGCAGCATATTGACTACGAGGCAGCGGATATCGTTACCAGGGGCGGTTTCAGGGCTACCATTAAGCCCTCCTTTAACTATTCTATCAACGCTGGTAATGTAGCAGATATGTTCCAAAACCTGCGGGTAGGCGTTAAGGAAATGGAGCAGGGCTGGTTAAAGAATGCCATTGTTGGTTCGGTAAATGACGTTGCCAACCGCTATACCGTAGATTCTATTTTTAATCACCGGGAGGAGTTTGAATCGGACATTGTAAAGGAGTGTAATAAGCGGGTATCTAAATGGTTTAATGTATCGCAACTACGTACCAATATTGTTCCGCCTACGGAGATATCGGAATCTATTGTTGCCAAAACAAGGGCCATCCAGGAAGTACAGGTAGCGGAAAACCGGCGCCAGGTGGCCGTTGCTGATGCAGAAAGAAAGATCGCTGAGGCCAGGGGAGATTCTGCCCAGGCCGTGATCCAGGCATCGGGTAGGGCAGAGGCCATAAAAAAAGAGCAACTTTCGCTCACACCGCTTTACATTGAATACATCAAGGTGCAGAAATGGTCGGGCCAGGTTCCAACAACAGTTGCCGGGAGCAACTCAGGATTTTTGATACAGTTGCCGAAAAATGAAAAAGAATAGGCGACTTACCAACCTGCTCATTCTTTGAAATAAAATTGCTGTATGAAAAATAACTTTCTTCTCTTTAGTTTTTTGTCAATTTCGGTTACCGGAATGGCCCAGGCATCAAAAGTATTGGATAATCTTTCTCTAAAAAGTAAGGTGCTGAATATGGACAGGAAGTATGCTGTTTATCTTCCGGCAGGATATGAAACCTCGCAGCGGAGTTACCCGGTATTATACCTGTTACACGGTAGTGGCGACGATCAAACCGGCTGGGTACAATTTGGCGAAGTGCAATCCATCGCCGATAAAGCCATTGCAGATGGTATTGCTACCGCTATGATCATTGTGATGCCGGATGCCAATACCGGCAAAAGAGGCTATGCCAACGATGTTACCAATACCTGGCGGTATGAAGATTTTTTCTTCCAGGATTTTATGCCTTACATTGAAAGTACTTACCGCATAAAAGCGGATAAGCGTTACCGTGCGGTAGCCGGCTTATCAATGGGCGGGGATGGTACCTTTACCTATGCGCTGCATCATCCTGAGTTGTTTGCTGCTGCTTGTCCGCTGAGTGCAGCCACAGGACCGGCCAATCTTGACACCACCAGGGCGCGGTACAGGCGCGACAACAGCAATGTTGCCGACACCTCGGTGGTAGCATTTTATAAACGGCAAAATGTGTTGGAATTAATCCAGGCGATGCCGGACAGCAATAAAAAAGCTGTTCGCTGGTATATTGATTGCGGCGATGATGATTTTTTATATGAGGGAAACAGCCTGGTACACATCGCTATGCGGAAGAAGGAAATCCCACATGAGTTTCGTACCAGGGATGGTGGCCACAACTGGACTTACTGGCGTACCGCCTTACCCGAGGTATTGCAATTTGTAAGCATGTCTTTTCACCAGTTTTAAACCGGTAAACTAACACAAACGGCTACCTGCAGTTATGTTAGTTTTGTGAAATTTTAACGAAAACATATGTCGGAGTCGAAATTTGTAATAGTTTTAAAGGGCGATAAGATAGAAAAAATTAGCAGTGTTGAATTTGCCAGGAAATTTGCGGAATATGCAATTCTTGCATCTAATGTTTATCCATCGAACAAAACTGCAAAGTATTTCATTCCTACACATCCTTCATGGAGGAAATTTGATGAAACACTACTTCCGAAGATCCCATTACCAACCCTACGTACACAAAAAATGATTCATGGTCTTTTTTACGAAGTTTGGACCAGGCAAATAGAAAATAAAATTGAAGCGGTAATCGTATTCAAAGGAACTACCATCAATATTGTCAGTGACTGGATTTGTAATTTAAGATGGTTGACCCAAAATCCATTCTTAAAGCATATATTTCGATTCTTTTTTTGGGATTACTATCACCAGGTCCAGTCGTTGACACCCAAATTAATTGAGTGTATAAAGAAAAATTTCCCTACCCAATATATTGACTTTGTGTCTACTGGTCACTCTTTGGGAGGAGGATTAGCCCAACAGGCCGCTTATACTACAAATGATATAAAAAAGGTATTTGCATTTAATTCTTCTCCAGTTACAGGGTATAAGGATATAAAGAAGCAAGATAGACTACATAATGAGATGGGAATCGAAATAAGCAGAATTTATCAATATGGAGAAATCTTATTTTTTTTTAGAAAGGTTGCAAAACATTTCCATCCATTGACAACCATTAATCCTGAAATTAAAGAGTACCAATTTTCTTTCTTTGAGGGAAGTGCTTTTGATAAGCATGACATGCATCAGCTTGCCATGAATTTACTTAAAGCATCGGAAGAATAAAAAAATCACACAACAATTTATTGCCACAATTAGGGTCAGGCCATTG
>JBBQOJ010000339.1:0-4493 GCA_038330815.1 Chitinophagales bacterium
GTATGGTTGTAATGTAATCACAACCCGGCAGGTGCTAATACATCCTTTACCGGTACCCAATGCGGGGCCAGACACCACGATCTGCCTCGGTAGCAGTGTTAGGCTGAGGACTACTGATGGCATTCAATACCAATGGGAACCGGCAACCGGTTTGCAATTAACCAATACTTCGTCGCCACTGGTTACACCACTGCAAACAACCAGTTACCGGGTAACTGTCACCAACCAGTTCGGTTGTATACAAAAAGATACCGCCACCATCCGGGTAGATGTTCCTGTTAACCTGTTGGTAAGTAGCAATGATACCCTCTGCGCCGGCAACAGGGTGCAGTTACGGGCGATCGCTTCTGCAGCGTCGTATTTGTGGAGCCCTGCTGTTGGCTTAACCAATGCCACCAGCGCCAGTCCCTTCGCTTCACCCATTGTTACCACCAGGTACCAGGTGATTGCGTTTAGTGGCAATGTTTGTAAAAATGATACCGGGGTGGTGACCATTGTGGTAGGCAATACACCCGTTGTTAATGCCGGCGTCGACCAGCAGGTGGCATCCGGCACTACAATTCAATTATTCGCACAGGTAAATAGCAATGACTTGCGACAGTACCTATGGGCCCCCGCTACCGGGTTATCCTGCGTTGATTGCCCCAACCCGCAATTAATAGCAGACAATGATATCACCTACCGGGTAACTGTTCAAACATTGTATAAATGTACCGCGTTTGATGAGGTGCGGATTGTGGTATTTTGTGGCAAGGGCCAGTTGTATATTCCCAAAGCATTTACCCCTAACCGGGATGGCTTAAATGACCGATTTTATATCCGGGGGTATGGCTTGGCACGCGTAAAGCGCATGGTGATATTTGATCGTTGGGGCAAAAAGGTATTTGAAAAGCAACAGGTTCCCGTAAACGATCCTTCCCAGGGATGGGATGGTACCGTAAACGGCCTGGCGGTGGGCAATACCTCCGCTTTTGTGTATATTGTTGATGTTATTTGTAAAGATGGACAAGAGTTCAATATCAAAGGAACCATCATGGTGGTAAAGTGATGAGATCAATAAACAATTCAATTTTGCCAAACTGCCAGTACGGTATATTGCGAAAAAAAGCAACTAGGCCATATTATATTTAAGTGCTTTTCCCCTGCTGCCATTCGTTTTTTCCAGCAAGGTATAAGGCTGGTGAATACTGCCAAAAAATACCTGATTTATCCGTTCCGGCTTCGCACCAGGGATGCTATGGTTGCTCAACTTTAACATTCTCGTGGTTAATTTGGGGCGATATTTGTCAACTGCTTTCCACTTTTAAGCAATATCCAAATTATAATATGAAGAAAATCCCTCTGAAAAAGATTTACCTGTTGTTGAATGTTATCTTGGCAATTGGTTTATTAACGCCCTTTTTGATTTCAAGGGCCACGTCGCATGCTAACCATCCATCGAAACCTGCCATTCACCATAGCATTGCCCCACATCGGGAGGTTCTACCTGGCACAGCCGCTACTGCCGGGTATAAATTTAACCTGTATGACAGTTTAAAACTTGGTTCGCTGGGCCTTGATAGGGAGGTGTTTGAGTATGCGCTGAAAGGGTTTCAGCAAATGGAAATGACAGGCAAGCTAAAAAATAACAAGGTTATTTCTGTAGTTGACTATAGCCAGCCCTCCTACCAAAAAAGATTATTTGTGATTGATTTGAGGCAGTTTCGGGTATTATTCAATACCTATGTAGCCCATGGGATGCAATCAGGTAAAGCGGTGGCGCAATATTTTTCCAATGTGCCCGAAAGCAACAAAAGCAGCCTTGGCTTTTACCAAACACTCGATACGTATATGGGTGGCAATGGCTATTCGTTGCGTTTACAGGGAGTAGAAAGGGGCATCAACGACAATGCGAATAAAAGAGCCATTGTAATGCATGGCGCACCTTATGTAAACGAGGGGCTGATTCGGTCACAGGGATATATTGGCCGCAGTTGGGGCTGTCCTGCGGTACCAGCAAGGTTAAGTAAACCCATCATCGATAAAATAAAAAACGGCACCTGCCTTTTCATATACAGCCCCGATCAAAAATACCTTGCCCATTCAAGGATGTTAAACGGCACTTTTATCCCTGGGGCTGAAAATAAACACAATAGTTAGGCAGGCAACCAGGCCAACACGTTGAAAAATTTTCAGGGTCGCCTTTCCATCAGCGGTTTGGTTGGAAATTCCTTGCGTTGTCACCTATTAAAATAATACCCTATAGGCAGCCACTTATAAATCCATCACGCTGGTGGAAACAATATTTGGGGGCCGGGTATACATGGGTTAACCTGTTAAAATAATTACACTTGCGGGGCCGCTTCATTGGGCAGGTCATCAATTTTATCCTGTACTTTTTTTAATTTGATTTCAAACTTCTCTTTCAGTTTCGCCAGTTTTTCTTTACTGCCATCCTTGAGCGATTTCATCATCTCATCACTTTTTTTACCCATCTTTTTTCGTGTTTCGTCGCCTTTATCAGGAGCAAATAGTAAACCTAAAATAAATCCGGCCAGCAACCCGATTGCTGCGGCAGCTACGATTTTTTTTGAATCTTTCATGATTTATTATTTAAGGTCAACAAATCTTTATATTTCAAAAGTATTTATAAAATGCACAACTGGCAAGGATTTTAAGTGAAAATATTTAATGCTGCTACATAATCAACCGGTTTGATGGACTGGTAAAAATTAACGGCAAAGCCTCCGTTGCACCCCGCAGCAGTCGGTTACTTGCTTATTTTGTTTTATCATTTCATTGCATAATGATAACTTCACAAAAAAATTAAGCATGAATTTACGTGAGCAGTTAAGGGGTACAGGGGTGGCCATCGTAACCCCTTTTAAAAAGGATGAAGCTATTGATTTTGAAGCATTGGGAAAATTGATTGATGTGATTATTGACAATGGCGTAGAATATATTGTAACGTTGGGCACTACCGGCGAAACACCCACCCTGGACAAGTCGGAAAAGCTGGATATTATAGCGTATACGTTCGAAAAGATCAATGCCCGCGTACCGGTAGTGGTGGGTATCGGCGGTAATGACACCCGGAGCGTTGTAACTGAAGTGCAATCTTACCCCATTGAAAAAGCGGTCGCTGTCTTAAGTGCCTGCCCTTACTACAATAAGCCTTCGCAGGAGGGGATATTTCAACACTATAAAGCCATCGCGGAGGCATCGTCCAAACCAATCATTATGTACAATGTGCCTGGCAGAACCGGGCGCAATATGGAGGCAGCTACCACCTTACGGCTTGCCCACGAAGTGGCCAATATAGCCGGTATTAAAGAGGCGGGTAATAACATCAGCCAGTGTATCCAGGTGCTGAAGGACCGGCCAGCCGATTTTTTAGTAGTGAGTGGCGATGATGACCTGGTATTACCAGAACTTGCCTGTGGTATTGATGGAGTGATAAGTGTAGCCGCTAATTGTTTTCCGAAAGATTTTGCTGCAATGGTGAGGGCCGGACTTGCTTTTGATTTTACCGAAGCAAAAAAATTAAATGATTCCCTGCTGGAAGTGTATCATTTGTTGTTTACTGAAAATAATCCTGCCGGGGTAAAAGCATTTTTAGCAGAGCAGGGCCTGATCAATAACGTGCTTCGCCTCCCCGTTACCCCACTGAGTAACGCAGTGCACCAGCAAGTAAAAGACTATCTAAATAAATGATATTTACCTGTCAACGATGCCTTGTGTTGAATGCGTTATGGCCAATCAAATGGCTATTCATGTTGGGCTTTGTATTTTCCGCCAGTTCGGTCTTTTGCCAGTATTCGGTAAAATTCAGGGTAATGAATGTGACTGGTAAACATTTAAAAGACGCTCTTTTTGTGGCTGGTGATTTTAATCAATGGAATCCTGCTGCCAATGGCAGTTTAATGGATGAATTAAACGAAGCTAACATAGCAATGCCTGGCCGGTTGGAAGCGGGCAGGTATCAATATAAAATTACGCGGGGTAACTGGCGGTCGGTAGAATGTGGTAACAATGGAACAGATATTAATAACCGGGAGCTGGTGTTGTCCTCCGATACCATTATTACCCTTTACCCGCACGCCTTTAAAGATGATTTCCCTGGTACGGTAAAAGCCTCCACTGCGTCGCGCAATGTGCGCCTGATGGATTCCGCCTTCGACGCACCGCAATTGGGTGACAAAAGGCAGGTTTGGATTTATTTGCCGCCGGGGTACCAGAAGGGCAGCAGGCGGTACCCGGTGATTTACCTGCAGGATGGGCAGAATGTATTTGACGAAGCCACTGCCTCTTTTGGCGAGTGGGGGGCTGATGAAACAGCGGATGAAATGACAAAAAAAGGTAAACCCGCCTGTATAATGGTAGCCATTGGGAATGGTCCCAAAAGATTATCCGACTATAATCCTTATTTCCTGGAAGGCGTTGGAGAAGGATCCGGGGAACAATATGTTGATTTCCTGGTAGAAACCTTAAAGCCTTACATCGACCAGCATTAC
>JBBQOJ010000340.1:0-4488 GCA_038330815.1 Chitinophagales bacterium
CGTGGGATGTTCTGGTATTGTTTGCTTTGTAGCAGCGCATATTTTACAAATTCTTTTTTACCGGCTTCGGTATTACCATACAAAATATCACGGTACTCTTCATAGCGGTCAATTTTCCGGCTATTATCAATGCGTTGGGCGTCGAGTAGCTGGCGGATATCTTCCCACTTTTCATAGGCCCTGCCATCTGCCGAAATATAGTGTTCCCGTTGATAGGGTCCGTCAATAAAACGGAAACAAACTTTTCCCTGGCTTTTAAAAGCAAGTATGCAAAAAGGCGTTGATTCGCGGTCTACTTCGTAAAGCAGGTAACTGTTCTGGTAAGGGAAATAATATTCCGCAAAATTTTTCTTCTCTTTTGAAATACCCAGTTTTAAGGTATCGGCATTGTAAAAAAACAATACGGCCCGCAACAGGGTACTCTTACCTACCCCCTGCGTACCAATCAGGTGAACGTTGCCATCTACCATCACCTCGGCATAGGGTATGGTAGCGCTGTTGATAAATATTACTTTATTTAGAAATCGCATGAACTGGTTCCTCCTGAATTTGAATCGTTACAATTAATTGTTTAATGTAGTTAAAGGAAGCCATCACCTTATACTGCTGCATCAGCTCATTTTCCAGTTCTACAAAACCAGGGGCAACCAGTTGTTTATCCAGCAGGTTGGTAATGCGCTCCTGGTAACTACCGTCACCGGTTAAACGCTTCATGATTTCCAGTTTATCCTTTAAGCCTGCATCCATCTTTGCCTGTACTAATATATCGGAAGGGGAGAAACGAAAACCCGGCGCAAAACCATTGTTAAAGGCCATGCAAAAATCCACCACGTCTACCCATCGATAGGCCTGCTCAATCTTGCTTTCCAACGTAGCTTTCACTTCATTCCGGCTGAAATAAAAAAACTCATCGCCTCTTTCCAATACAAAATTGATGGCGATAAAATAATTGTACAACTCTTCGAACTGCTCATCAATTACATTGTACAATTTACGGGTATGGTCGTCAACACTGTTGCTGCAAATAAATTTGCCCTTGCCCAGGGTTTCAAATATGTCGGCGGTATATTTACTGTTGGTACTCATATTTTTAAAATTGAAGCCGGCAAGTAACAGGCTATATGCTTGGGGCAAGGCCATTCCTGTTGGCGGATTCGGCCGGGTGGCTTGCCCCATTTCCAGTTGAAAAAGGGGGCGATGGAGAACCGGGTTTGATGTTATCCAGGCATCATTCTTCTACCTGGTGCCAGGCTTCATCGCCGAGTGCCCCTTTTAACCGCCGGGGTAACCATGGCATACTCTACCCTGCCATCCTTTTGATAGGTATCCTTTACATCCAGTTCCTCTTCATACATCGAAATCACCTGGCAAAAAATGGTGATTTTTTCTTCGTAGCTCACTTCGCGCTCATACTTATACTGCATGATAAAACGATGCAGGTGATGACCGGAAGCAAGAAAGCCCTGCTTAATTTCCTCCAGGTCGATAAAGATTTCTTCTTCTACCCCCGGCAGCAAATCATCACTGGCGATACTATCGGCAATGGGTACCTGCATTTTTCCACCACGCTTCACTTTAGCGGCCATTTTCTCAATCACTTCCCTTCCTGCATCGCCCTGTAAATAATCAAGGGATAGTTTTAGTGGATAGGCTGGCCGGCTCTCAAGAAGCACCGTGTTTTCCTTTGCCAGCAATGCCACGATATTAGTTTTGGCTTTTAGTTCAAACTGGTCCTTGAGGTATTTTACCTGTTTGATTTTTTCCAATACCCTGCTTTGGTGTTTTACCTGGTTTAGGTAATCAATAATTTGTTTTTGTGTTTCAATCAGGTTGTGCCGGCTCTCGGTTAATTGTTGCCGCAGTTGCGTAACCACCTGTTTCAATTCCTCGTCAAGCGCCGTAATAAAAAATGTAAGTTCTTCCTCTGCCACCAATAACTCGGTTTGTTCGATTAAACCATCAATGGCCCGGCGTTTTTGATCAAAAGATTCCAGCCGGGCAATTTTTATGGCATAATTGGGTTCTGCCTTAAATGCGTTTTCTATATTCCTGTTAAGGTCAACGATATTGCGCAAGGTAATCCGCCCGATTTTCCTAAGCGCCGCTTTCACCTGCTTCAGGTAAGTGTACTTGCGGTTTTCGTTGTTTTCCTGAAGGTAAAAATTAATGGTTTGCTTTACCTGTTGAATGTTTTCATGGATATAGGAAGTATTGATTTCCTCGTTTACTTCCAATACTTGCTCAAAAAACACCTGGAACTGTTCATCGATCTCCAAAAACGGCCCGTTTTTTCTCAATATTCCCTTTAGGCAAAGTGTTTCAATTCTGTCCTCCTCCAGTATTTCAAGTGCCTGGTCAATTTTATAGGCAAATGACTTACGTTTTTCAAATAGCTCCACCAATAGCTCCTTCGACCAAACGAGGGTATTAATCAGTTCTTTGATGGATTGAAAATGAGTCATACCAATTGGACGGTTGCGCCTTGTTTTATTTTTGAGCCGCAAATATACGTCAATGTATATGATTGGCTGGAAAGGGAGAGGATATTATGGCATTGGGTAAGGCGAAAACTGTTTAGGTAGACCAGTGTAAAAAAACAACGAAAAATCCGGAGTTTAGGCAACACCAAAACTGTACCATCCAATTAGTTTCTTTTTTGCACCATATATAATCCACCCAGCACAAGCAATACTCCCACCAGGGTAAACCACGTAATCGGTTCCTTCATCAGTGCCGCGGCAATCGCAAAACCTATGATGGGGCAAATAAAGAGCCAGTACGCAGCTTTTACCGGGTGCCGGCTTATTAAATACAACCAAAGTTGAACGGCACCAATAGAAACCGGAATGGCCAGCCAACCAACTGATTTCCAGAAATTGGCTCCAAACTGGTTATTGGCAGGATGATAGGTAAGCAGTAAAGCCGGCACCAGGAAAAGCCCACCGATTATCGTCTGCCAGCCGTTAATGGTGAGTATGGCCAACCCATTCCATTGTACCCGGGAATAGTAAATGGTACCAATCGAATAAAAAACCATGCTTACTACCAGCAACCCAATACCCGCAGGTGAGGCAAAACTGTTTAATAATAAGGGCCAGGCAGCCACCATCACCCCGGTAAAACACAGCAAAAGACTGAAAATATGTTTGAAAGTAATCGCATGCGATAACCAGCCCGCCGCTATTAGGGCAATAAAAACGGGATTGGCGGCAACAGCAAGGCTACCCAATCCTGCCGACACGTTTTGCATGGCAACGATATACAGGCCGAGGTATAAGCTAATATTAAACAATCCATACACGATTAATTGGCGCCACTCTTCCCCTGCAGGCAGGCGGTTACGTTGGATACCGTGCGTAACTGTTAACATGATGGCACCTGCAATAAAAAAACGACTAACGGCAATCACAAAAGGCTGTGCCGCTGTTAATCCAATCTTGGTGGCAGCCGAGGCAGACGCCCAAAGTATGGCAAAGCCAATACCCGCCGCGAGGTATTTCCAATTGTTGAGGGGCAGGTGTGAAACAGGCTGGTTGGGCACGCTGCGTATATAGTGTTGTTGATTGTTGGTTAAATAAAATGCCCTTTTGGTATCGAAGCGTGTGTAGGTTGTCGTTAGTAGGAATGAAAAAATTAAACCGTTGCCATCCAGGGGTTTAAAATTGTAGCGGCAATAGTACCCTGGCAGAACTCCCTTATTGCAACTCTTCAAAACTACCGGTCAACTTATTCTTTCTTACATTGTTCCAGTTAAAATAACGGCCGTTCATCGCCACGTATACCCCTGCTGGAAGCGCCTGCACAAAAGCCAAGGCGCTTCCCAGGTTGAACAAACCATCCGAGCTGCCAAATTTAATCGGGATCATGGCCCCGGTAAGTATAATTGTTTTGTTCTTTATTTCATTGCCCAATATCCTGGCAGTGTCCGACATAGTATCGGTACCATGGGTAATGATAATTTTATCTTCCTCGCAATGTTTGCACTGGTGCACAATCAGCGCCCTGTCTTCAGCGGTCATTTCCAGGCTATCTACCATCATCAACGTCCTGATTTCCACTGGTACCCTGTTGCGCCCCATTTCGAGCAGGTCGTTGAGGTGCGTATCTTTAAAATAAAGCTGGCCATTAATTTCGTTGTATTCCTTATCAAAAGTGCCGCCAGTAATAAAAATCCTAATCATAATATAAATTTTCAACCCGTGCATTTTCCTGCCCTGTCAATTTTACTATGAATCAGCAGGTGTACGTTTTCAAACTCCGCAAAAACTGCCCTGCTTTTAACAGGATAAAATTATTGCTGGTAAATTGGCTTTCGCCAATCGGTACCTGGTTGATTTAAGTGCCCCTACTCCTGTTCGCTGATGGCTTTTACCAGGCTTGACTGTACTTCCCAAATCCAGGCGGGCACCTTACTCCCTTCGATCTTCATCTTCGTATTATCATCTGCATCGGCATGCAAAATGCTGAATTCCCACCGGGTGCCTTCTT
>JBBQOJ010000341.1:0-4483 GCA_038330815.1 Chitinophagales bacterium
ATTCAGTATGTACGGGGTAGACCAATACATTACCCAGTACGAAACAGAATTGGGGGCACCCTGGAAGAACCCTAAAAAATGGATAGCGATTTCCTATCCTTTTTTTAAGGCGGATAAAATAAAAACACCTACCCTTTTTATGGCCAGCGAAAAAGATTTTAATGTGCCTATGGCCGGTTCGGAACAAATGTACCAGGCACTGCGTTCACTGGGTATACCAACCCAATTAGTAATCTATCCCGGCCAGTTCCACGGTATAACGAAACCTTCCTACCAGGTGGATAGGTTTGTCCGTTACCTCGCATGGTTTAAAAAGTACCTGGAATAACCAGGTATTAATGAAGCCTTTTTATATAACTGTCCTCCCTGGCGCAGGTCTCCCTCCTGTGTCTACCCGTTACTATCCAGCTTGACACCTCCCTGGCGCAGGACTCCGTCCTGTGTCTACCCGTTACTATCCAGCTTGACTTTCGATGATTGGATAACCTTTGTCGTTGTAACTGGGCAAAGGCAAACTACCCCGGCTTTTCCAAGTCGGGGTAGTGTCAAAATTTAATTTTTAATATTGCTATAGCTGCCAGGGAGAGTAGCACGCCTTTAGGTGCAATTACTTATTGTCCCTGTTAATATCTATCTGCACTTTTTTGGTACCCACTTTTACCCCATTTTTATCCAATGAGATGGTGGTTGGTTTTGCAGGGGCTTCTTTTACAATCACTTTAGGTTCGGGTTGAACAACTATCACTTCTTTGGTAGGTGCCGGGGCAACTGGTGCGGTAGCAGTTTCAGTTTCGTTACCGCAGGCTGCCAGGAATACCATTGAATAAATCAGAACAAGGCCGGTTAATTTTTTCATTGTGTGTGGTTTAAGAGGGTTGAGGGCGGTATAATCAGTTTAACTATCCCGCCTTAATTAACACCCGATTGCAAATACAATGCCGTTAAGTTGTAAACAGGTATAATATTAGTAGATTATCAATGCCGGTTGAAAATCAGCCTGGAATACCCATGCCAATATGACCAATTATAAAAGACTATTAATATGAAAGCGGATCAAAGAAAAAACAGGCCGAAGGAAATCTTTGAAATGCTTCCACAGGCAATCACTTCCTTTAAGAAAAATGTTATTGAACCAATGTTTGGTGACAACTGGAATGAAAAATATGCCGGGGAAAGACCCCCGTTACGGGCAGAACTTTTTACCGAAGAGCAGTTGGAAAATCACGCCAGGGGGCTGGCAGACAAGCATACCCTTATCCTGGAACACCCTTCAGAACAATTATTGAAGCGGTTGGCAGAAAATGAAAAAATACTACTCGAGGTACATGATTTATTGACAGAGGTAGTAAAAAACAATAATCGTATTGCCCCTGCCGGCGAATGGTTACTGGATAATTTTTTCATGGTGGAGGAGCAAATTTATACCGGTAAGAAGCATTTACCGAAAGGCTATAGTAAGGGATTACCACAGTTAGCTAAGGGAAAATCAACCGGTTTGCCCCGTGTATACGATATCGCTGTAGAAATTATTTCCCATAGTGACGGCCATGTCGACTTAAAAAGCCTGGTGAGTTTCGTTAATGCCTATCAAACTACCACTTATTTAAAGTTAGGCGAGTTGTGGGCCATCCCCATCATGCTTCGACTGGCCCTGATCGAAAACCTTCGGCGACTTTCGATTCAGATTGGGATAGATATCAATAACAAAATATTAGCCGGTGAGTGGGCCGATAAAATGCTGGAAGTGGTTGAAAAGGATCCTAAAAACCTTGTGTTGATCATTGCCGACATGGCACGATCAAATCCGCCAATGGATAGTTCCTTCGTAGCAGAATTAAACCGCCGCCTGCAGGAAAAAGGGAATTCAGTTTCGCTTCCCCTTAACTGGATTGAACAACAATTATCCGAAAGCGGCAGTTCCTCTGCAGAAATGATACAGCAGGAAAACCAGAAACAGGCTGCCGACCAGGTATCCATCAGCAACAGCATTAGCAGTCTTCGTTTTTTAAGTACCACCGATTGGCGCGACTTTGTAGAAAGTACCAGTATTGTTGAGCAAACCCTTTGTGGTGATATTGGTGGCATCTATGCCGGCATGGACTTTCATACAAGGGATAGTTACCGGCATTCCGTAGAAAAAATTGCGAAATACAGTAATTTTTCCGAACAGGAAGTGGCTGCCATGGCCATTCAGTTGGCAAGGGAATACAAAGAAAAAAGCGACGATCCGCGCCTTACGCATGTAGGCTATTATCTCACTTGTAATGGGTTGTCTCAGTTAACGAAAAAAACCAGGCTCAAAATCACCAAATTTGACTATTGCAAAAAGGTAGTTAACAAATATCCTTTGTTTGCCTATTTGGGCGGTATTGCTTTATTAACCGGACTGTTTTCATGGGGCCTGATCGCCAAAGCATATAGCGAAGGTATAGTGGCCACGGTGATGGTGTTGCTGAGCATCATCATATTGCTGGCTACCAGCCGCTTTGCCGTATCCATTGTTAACTGGCTAAGTACCATATTGGCAAACCCCCACTTGCTACCTCGTATGAATTTTTCAAGGGGCATCCCGGAGGCAAACCGTACCATGGTGGTCATTCCCACTATGCTTAGCGACCTGGACGTAATTGATGAACTGATTGAGGGAATGGAAGTGAGGTTTCTTGCCAACCGGGATGGTTATCTTCATTATGCCCTTTTAACGGATTATACCGATGCCAATTCTGAAACAACACCAGAAGATGAATTGTTATTGGGAACGCTAAAAAGAAGGGTGATTGAATTAAACCGCAAGTATGACCGCACCACAATGGACACTTTTTTCCTGTTTCACCGGCCGCGAAAATGGAACAGGCAGGATAAGATTTGGATGGGGTACGAAAGAAAAAGAGGAAAGCTGGCAGAGTTCAACCAGTTGATCCGGGGTAGCGGGGAAGAAAATTTTTCACTGGTAATCGGCGAGCCGTCCGTGTTTACCAAAGTTAAATATGTAATTACCCTTGATACGGATACGCAATTACCAAGAGATACCGCCTGGAAGATGGTTGCCACTATGGCACATCCGCTAAACCAGCCGCTATACAACGAGAAAAAGGGCAGGGTAACCAATGGGTATACCATCCTCCAGCCGCGTGTATCCAATAGTTTGCCACTCAGTAATAGCTCCCTTTATGCCAGAATCCATGGCAACGAACCTGGTACCGATCCCTATACCCGTGCCACTTCGGATGTATACCAGGACCTTTTTAAAGAAGGATCTTTTATTGGTAAAGGGATTTATGAGGTAGATACTTTTGAAAAGGCATTGCACAACAGGTTCCCTGATAACCGCGTTTTAAGTCATGATTTGCTGGAAGGCTCCTACGCCCGTGCAGGGCTGATGTCGGACGTTCAACTGTATGAGGCCTATCCATCACGCTATCTTACAGACATGAAGCGGCGCCACCGTTGGATAAGGGGCGACTGGCAGATTGCAAGCTGGGTTTTGCCATTTATTCCGTCGGTTCGAAAGGGGATAGGTAAAAACCCGATTTCGCTTTTTAGCCGCTGGAAAATTTTTGATAATATCCGGAGGAGCCTGGTACCATTGTCTTTGTTATTGTTGTTTTTATTTGGATGGATCATTTCCCCCATGCCCTGGTTTTGGACATTGGCAGTAACGCTCATTATCATCCTGCCGTCTATTGTCAACCTTCTTTGGGAATTATTATGGAAGCCTGCGGATGTGCTGTTTGTTCAACACCTGGTGTATTCGCTAAAGTCAGCCACCAATCATTTTATACAGCACCTACTCGATCTTACCTGCCTGCCCTATGAAGTATTCTCCAATGTAGATGCCATCCTGCGTACTATTGGCCGTATCTTTTTTACCAGGAAAAACCTGTTGCAATGGAATCCTTTTAGCCAGGGAAGGCAAAAAACGCAATCCATCGATAACGCCTTTTACACCATGTGGTTTGCACCGCTGTTTTCCTTAGGTGTGTTTATTTACCTGCTCGTAAATTCTTCAGTCATAACAATTTTAATTGCCTTGCCGATACTGGTGTTATGGATTGCCTCTCCATTCCTGGCCTGGTGGGTGAGCCACCCGGTGTCTGGCCGGAAAGCCCAATTATCGGAAAATGAAAACCAATACCTGCGGAAAGTAGGTAGAAAAATTTGGGCCTTCTTTGAAAAATTTGTAAGTGAGGAGGATAACTGGCTGCCACCAGATAATTACCAGCAGGAACCGGTTGATAGAATAGCCCACCGCACCTCGCCTACAAATATCGGCCTTTCGCTGTTATGTAATTTAACGGCATACGACTTTGGGTACATCGGTCCGCGGCAGCTGGCCGACCGCACCACCAATACCATTAACACCATGTTAAGGATGGAAAGGTACCGTGGCCATTTGTACAACTGGTACGATACCCGTTCACTGGTGCCTCTTTCGCCCCGCTATATCTCCACTGTAGATAGCGGTAATATGGCAGGCCATTTG
>JBBQOJ010000342.1:0-4480 GCA_038330815.1 Chitinophagales bacterium
TCATAAAATAAGTAAGCGCCCGGTGTGCCAGGAAGTCGTACAAGGTAGGCCGCAAGCGTCGGGTATTTTGACCTTTAACAATAATGGGATCGAAAGCCGTTAAGCCGGTAGCTTTCAGTAATTGATCACCACTTAAGGAAGCCATGTATTGCTGCGTAATTGTAGCGTGTAATTTTGCCAGGCTCCAGGTAGCAATGTCATTGCTTTTTTCCTCCACCAGGGTGGTCCTGTTGTAAAACCGCTGCCGGTTCTGTTGCAGGTATTGCCAGTAAAGTTCTGCCTGCATACTTTGCAGTATATTTTTGGCCGGTGACTTCGCAGTGTTGACAAGGGTGTCGATAAATAACAGGTTATTTTCACGGCTATCTTCTTCCACCCTATTCCGGTATTTCACCTGGTACATGGCACTCTTTATCTGCTGTGCAGTATTGTTATCTTTTAGCGCCATTTTATAAATGGTCATAACTTCTGCTAGGGCAGATTGGGTTAGCCCCTGCTTTTCAAATGCCATCACTTTGGTCCAGTGTTGGGTATAGGCGGGCGTAGTTTGTGCCATATTTAATAAAGGAAGTGAAGTGGTTAAAAAAAGTAACAGGAATAATTTTCTAAAAAACATAGTCATCCGGTTTTAGGTACAATATACAATTTGTTTGATGGGCATTGGAACACGATAATTCAGGTAACAGTGATTAGATGTGCCGAAAGAAAGCATTGCATAAACCGGGCCTCACTAAGCCAGGGGCTTGTATTAAATTTAACATTTGCCCATCTTCATCATGGGAATTGTCAGGCCGGTGTTGCAATCACTTTTCAAATACAATAAAGGTGCAGGATATTAGGTTGCCGCAGCTGCCTGTAATATAAAAACCCCCGGCAGGCCAGGGGTTTCAAAAAAATCGCGTCGCTTTCCTTATTTTTTAAGGGCTTCTGCCATTGTTTTACCAATGTCTGCAGGACTGGCCACTACATGAATACCGCATTCGCCCATAATTTTCATTTTTGCAGCCGCGGTATCATCTTCACCACCAACGATGGCACCAGCATGCCCCATACGACGCCCGGGAGGGGCTGTTTGACCAGCAATAAATCCAACCACCGGTTTTTTATTTCCGGTAGATTTGATATACTGGGCCGCTTCCGCCTCCATACCGCCTCCGATTTCGCCTATCATTACAATAGCATCGGTTTCGGGGTCGTTCATAAATAATTCCACTGCCTCTTTAGTAGTGGTACCAATAATAGGGTCGCCACCAATTCCAATAGCGGTAGAAATTCCCAGTCCGGCCTTGGCAACCTGGTCTGCCGCTTCATAAGTAAGCGTACCACTTTTTGATACGATGCCGATGCGCCCTTTAATAAAAATAAAGCCAGGCATGATACCTACTTTACATTCATCCGCGGTGATAATGCCCGGGCAGTTTGGCCCGATGAGCCGCGTATTTTTCCCTGTTAAATAGTTTTTAACTTTTACCATATCCTGCACTGGTATACCCTCTGTGATACAAACTACCAGTTGGATGCCGGCATCGGCCGCTTCCATAATAGCATCTGCAGCAAATGCGGGTGGCACAAATATGATACTAACATCAGCTCCTGTGGTGCCCACCGCATCGGCCACGGTATTAAATACTGGTTTATCCAGGTGGGTAGTACCCCCTTTTCCGGGTGTAACACCTCCCACCACATCGGTTCCGTACTCGATCATTTGAGTAGCGTGAAAGGTGCCTTCCGTACCGGTAAAGCCCTGTACAATAATTTTGGAGTTTTTATTTACGAGAACTGACATGCAACTAGTTTATATTAAGTATGATGATTGAAAATTCTGGCAAAGATAGGGGAGTAGCCTATAAATATGCAAATTTTGGACAAACCCTGGATGCCCGTTAAAGCAGGTGGATAAAGTGGGATATAGCCTGGGGCGGGCTTATTTTATCTCTTCACCGTTACTGATGATGTCCTCCATATCCCGGTTATCAGAGATAATTCCTTTGGCTTCCAGCATGCGCATGTCTTTTGCATCCTGCAGAAATTTGGAAGCAAAAATAAATTCATTTAATAATTCATTTTTCGAGAAGATGATTTGTTCATTATTGCCAGTCCATTCTTTTTTTCCCTGGTCCATGTACAAAATATTCTCACCAATTTCCATCACACTATTCATATCATGTGTGTTTATAACGGTGGTCATATTAAATTCTTTGGTGATATCGTAAATCAATTTATCGATTACCATGCTGGTTTGAGGGTCTAGTCCGGAATTGGGCTCGTCACAAAAAAGGTATTTGGGATTTAGTACAATAGCCCGGGCGATACCCACCCGCTTCTTCATGCCCCCACTAATTTCGGCAGGGAATTTTTTATTGGCATCCACCAGGTTAACACGATCCAATACTTCATTTACGCGCTTGTGTTTCTCGGCGTGTTTTAACTTTGAAAACATATCCAATGGAAACATTACATTCTGCTCCACGGTCATGCTGTCAAACAACGCAGAACCCTGGAAAAGCATCCCAATTTGCTGCCTTAGCTCTTTCCTGTTCTCGGCAGTCATATCAGTAAAACTGGTTCCGTCGTAACTAATTTCCCCGCTATTGGGTTCAAACAAGCCGACCAGGCATTTTTGCAAAACGGTTTTACCGCTACCACTGGTACCAATAATGAGGTTGCACTTGCCCGTTTGCATTTCGTGACTAACGTCGTTGAGTACCTCTTTTTCCCCGAAACTTTTAAAAATATGCTTAAATGCGATCATATCAGGAAGTAGGAGGGTTTAGCAATAATTGAGAAAGAATATAGTCAGCCAATAAGATCATAATACAACTAATTACAACGCTTTTGGTACTGCTCCGGCCAATTTCCAGCGCGCCACCCTTAACATAGTATCCATAAAAAGCAGGGATACTGCTGATGATAAAGGCAAAGGTGTAAGATTTTATAAGTGCAAACGTAACATTGTAGGGTACAAAGTTTTCAAGTAATCCCCTGTCAAAAGTATCGGTGGATAAAATATTGGAGGCAGTGCCTGCCAGCCGGCCGCCCCAGATGCCTAATACCATCGCCACTATTACCAACATAGGGATGGTAAGCAATGCGGCAGCAATCTTCGGCATCACCAGGTAGGCTTTGGAATTGATCCCCATAATTTCCAGCGCGTCTATTTGTTCACTCACCCGCATATTACCCAGTTCACTGGCAATTTTACTGCCAATTACACCGGCCAAAACAATACATACAAGGGTAGGGGCAAATTCAAGAATAACGGTGTCTCTTACAATCTGGGCGATGGTTGTTTTTGGAATAATGGGGCTCACCAGTTGATAAGCGGTTTGTACAGCACTTACGGCCCCGATAAAAAAGGAAATAATCGCCACAATCCCCAACGAACCTATGCCGATATCCGAACACTGGTGCATAAACTCTTTCCAATACATTTTGCTATTTTCGGGTCTTGAAAACATCCCCTTTAGCATAAGCAGGTAACGGCCAAACTGGTTAAAAAAATCCATGCGCAAATTTATTGAATTGATAATAATTTGTATTGATTATTTAATAGCCGCTCCGATTGGTGTATGTAGGGGGTGTTCCCTGCTGAACCGGGTGGCGGCGGGCTTTTAACGGGATGGGATAAAAACAGGAAAATTAAACCTTTGTGCCGGCCCGGTTATTCCTGTCGGTGATTAATAATTCTTTCAGGTGAAGGTACATCAGTTGTGGCATGGTAATGCACTCCGTAAATGCCGGGTTGTTGTTATAATGAACGGCAAGCTCTGCTCCCAATTGGGCAATTTTTTCGGCAGTCGACAACATGTCATCCCCTGCCGCCACCCGTAAATCCCTAATTCGTTGACGTTCGGATTTTATTCTTCGAATGATTTGCGACCGTTCTTCCTGCTGGTACTGGCTGATGACTTCTTTGTTCAAATGGGTTTTCACCAGTTCTACAAATACCAGGTTCTCCTTGAAAAATTGGGGCAGGTAATTGCTTTTATGACCCTCGTACGATTGCTGGTCAAAATCGATACACCTGATTTTAAACTGCACATCATCAAAATCCTGGGTGATGTCAAAAATAAAATTATAACTGCGCATATCTCCCAATAACCGGATAAAGCATCGCTCATTGAATTTCACAAATTCCTTGGCGATGCGTTTGGGATTAAACTCTGCCCTGTTGAGGTAGTGCGTAATAAACATATCCCCTGGCACCCCCGAAATGTGTTCCTCTACCAGCGTATTGCCATCCACCAAAAAATTCATAAAATTAGGCGATAACAGGTGTTCCAGTTCCATGCCAAAAATCCGGGAGGCGTCGGCTACCTTAATATAAAAGTAGTCGTATACCTCATTATAGTTGTTGACGATCTTGATCCGGAAAGGTTTGGAATTACCAAAGAGGCAGTAATCAATCCGCTCAATATACAGGTGCTCCTCGGCCTGCGTATGCCCGCTGGATTTCAAAATGGAGTAAGTTCTTTTCAGC
>JBBQOJ010000343.1:0-4479 GCA_038330815.1 Chitinophagales bacterium
ACAGGATAATGCGCATTGTTGATGATGTGTTGTGTATAGGGACCTACAAATACTTCCTTAAATGAAGCGTCGATGGTAGCAGTGATAACTATTAAATCCGTGTCCATCACAGCGGCAATTTTTAATACTTCGTCTGCCATATCCTGACCTACCTTAAAATAAGTAGACGCTTCTACCTCATCCTCCTTTAATTTCTCATTCAATTGCGCGGCAAGATCCTTTAATAAATGAACATCCTGTTCATAATCGGTGGCGAGGCCCAGTATTTTCAGGGTAGCATTGTTTTTCCGGATAATTTTACGGACAAAATCATATTTCTCCAACGCAGCAGGTATTGGCCGCACCGGGAATAATATCTTTTTAAAGGATTGCCACTTTTTTTCTGCAGGAATGGTAAGTACGGGGCAACCGGCATGTTTCACCACTTTAAAAGCGTTGGAACCGATAAACATCGCTTTAAAGCCGGAAGCACCATGCGTACCCATCACAATAATATCTGCATGATGTTCATCACTGGTACGTATAATTGCTTCTGATACGATTCCCTTGGTGGAAATGGCTTCACAGGGTACTAAAAATCGTTCTATCACCGATTGCTGCAACGATTGCAATTCATGTTCCTGTTGCTGCGTCATTTGATGCACGGTTTCCTCGGAAATATATGCATCGCCGGGAAAACGCAACAGGGTATCGGTTTCTACTACATTCAACAGCAATACGGTGGCCTCGTGCCGTACTGCCATGGCAATGGCCGAATCCAATGCATTAATAGAGGCAGGGCTGAAATCAACCGGTACCAGTATTCTTTGTATGTTAAAATCTATCATGATTGTTGTTTTAAACTTCGCTGGTAATTGCCGGTGGAATGACACCTGCGGTAAAAAAAGCTACCCGGAAACGATGGCAATCGGTTAGGTGCTTTGGCACCTAGTTAATGATCCCAAATGATTTAAATGCTTTGGCAAAGTAATCCCCTGCTATTAGGGATTACTTAGAAAGAGATTAGAAATTGATTAGAAAATTTAACCTCCCACACCGGGTACCGCAACCGGCAGGGTGATGGTAAAGGTAGTACCCTTATTTAATTGAGAAGTTACATTGATTTCTCCCTTATGCAATTTGATGAAACGGCTTGCAAGGGAAAGGCCCAGTCCGAAACCCGAGACATTCCGGGTATTGACCGCCCGGAAAAAAGGCTGAAAAATATTCTGTAATTCGTGTTCACTAATGCCCTTGCCTTCATCCTCCACGGTAATTACTATTTGCTGTTGCTTTACCGACAGGGTAACTTTTGCCAGGTGATTGTTGGAATATTTACAGGCGTTGGAGACGATATTTTTTATTGCGGTAAACAGCAGCGCTGCGTTGCCAAATACCAGCAATTGGTCTTCGGCTTCGGGCAACTGGTTAAAACTAAGTTTCACCTGGTACGATTTATTGACCTTCTTCATCTCCCCGGGCAGCAACATTAAAACTTCGTCTACCCTTACCAGGTCTATTTCTATACCGCCGGGTGTTCCGGAGGCTTTGGCAAATTCCAGCAGGGTTTGGGTTAGGTTACCCAGGTGGCGCACATCCTGGTAAACGGAGGCCATCACCTTGCGGTATTCCGCTGCCCCCCGCTCCCGTTGAAGCGTTACTTCCAACTGGCTGGTTATAGAGGTTAACGGGGTAGATAGTTCGTGGGAGGCATTGGATATAAACCGCTGCTGTATCTCGAAACTTTCCTGCAGCCGGTTTAATAATTCGTTTAAGGTACCGGTTAAATTGTTCCACTCATCATTGGCATGGCCCGACTTAATGCGGTGGGTTAAATTTCTTGCGGATATCGCCTTTACTTCATCGGTTATTTTTCGGATAGGCAATAGCAGGCTTGCCGAAAAAAAATAGCCCGATGCCAGCGCCACAATGATCCCTCCTATAAAACTAAACAACAAAATAAATTGTAGCCGTTCCAGGTACTTGATGCCTTCCACATCATACGCACCAGCCACTACCACTATCTTGGATTGATTGGCGGTATCACACCAGGCCAGTGCCTCTTTTTGCCCCATCTTAAAAAATACGGATTGGTTGCTGCGTGCTTCATCCAGTAAGGTAGTGTCTATCACCAGCTGATCGCGGGGGTTATCCGCATAGGTATAAATCAATACATTGAAATAATTGTAGGCCTGCACGGTTTTGTTGTTCATCGACATGGCGGTGGAGGCATCAATTTTATTGATGAGTTCCTGGTCAAAGGTCTCGGATTGATTCAGCAGGCTGGCAGTGGTTAACACCCGGTTCAACAGGCGGTCTTTTACATTTTCAATCCGGTTAGAATAAGAAAAGTAATAAACAGAGGTGCAAAGGAGTGATAACAACAAAAACACAATCAGGGTAAATAGCAACGTTATTTTTATGCGTACCGGCATTAGTTTTCCTTTAAAATATAGCCCATGCCCACCTGGGTCTGGATCAGTTTATGGTCAAAGTTTTTATCCACTTTATTACGCAGGTAACTGATGTACACATCTATTACGTTGGTATTGCTATCAAAATCCATATCCCATACATTGATGGCAATGTCGGCCCTTGACACCACGCGGTTTTTATTCCGCATCAGGTATTCCAGCAGCTGAAATTCCTTGGCAGTAAGCTGAATGGGGATATTGTCGCGTTTTACTTCCTTGCTATCCAGGTTCATTTCCAAATCAGAAAGCCTGAGCATATTGCCCACGGGTGCGTATTGGCTCTTGGTCCGTTTTAGCAACACCCGCATCTTCAGCAATAGTTCCTTAAACTCAAAAGGTTTTATAATATAATCATCCGCTCCCGCATCATACCCTTCAATCTTGTCGTTGAGGGCACTCATGGAGGTAAGTATAATAATGGGCACCTGTTCATTTAACAACCGAACCGCTTTACATAATTCATAGCCGTTCATACCAGGCAAATTAATATCCAGTATCAACAGGTCAAAATCCTGCACAGAAAAAAGCCGGTAGCCCAGCTTTCCATCATAGGCCACCTCCACTTTAAACCCGTTTTCACTCAATCCAAACTTTAGCGTGTCGGCGATTTTCTGTTCGTCTTCAACAATTAAAATCCTGATATCCTCCATATGTAAATTAATAACAAGTTGTAAGCAGGCAATTTACTACTTATCAGCCTGTTAAACAGGCAAAACCTTCTCATTCTAATCAAATTCTAATTTGCCTCTAATCCCATCTTAACTGCTCTCAGCTACATTCGTATTTCATTTTTACCGTCATTCACCAGCTTACCTGGCAATGAATTTATTTTTTTGACAATAGATGGTAGTAATCATCCGAAGTAAGTTTTACCGGAAACCGGGAATTGTATTCAATTAAAATATATAGCAGTGACTAATCATCCAAATACCATCAATACCATTATCAACGATCTACAAACCGAGGGATTTGTGCATACTTTTTCCATTATTGATGATGTAATTGGCTGTAGCGGTCCCCGCAAACTCTATAAACCAACTGAAATAAAAATAGTTAAGCAAAACGACTACCGGGCCAATCCCTATGGCACCTCCAATGCCATCATTTATGCGTTGGAAACCAACGACGGGTACAAAGGAGTACTCATTAACCGCTGTGGTATATATGCAGATGAAGCCATCGAAAAATTCATCAAAAAAGCAGCGGTATAACAACCTGCCATAAACGCCGCTCTACAAGGGTGTCTTCAAAGTCGAATCAACCCCGGCCTCGGCGCAAGTTTCAATCTTGAAATACGTTTTTGCCTGGCGATATTGATGATGATGATATTATTGAATTTTTTTTAAGAACGAGTCATGCCCAAATCATTACTAATGAACTGTAACTGAATTTACCACGGTCAGCCCACACCTAAGGAAATGCATCGCTGGGTTTAGTTGTTTTTCTTCCAGGCGATTTGGAATATCCAAGTGCTCATGTAAAATCCGAACAATTTCAATTTCAAAAGGTGAGTAGTTGTAAAAGATAAAATGAGATTTTATTCTTGATGACCTGTAACCTTTCCGTAAATGATTCAAATCTTTACCTAAGGCAGGTTTTCCGGCCAGGAAAACGATTTCGTCATAAATTAAACGATGGTACCTATCCGCTTGTTCAAGTGACCGGTTTGGTAAGTATAAAGCCAGGTTTCCTCTAAATCTTCGATTGCTTTCTCATGTAAAACAATCTTTAGCCTCTTCATAAGTGTTTTTCATGAAGTTTTGCCAAATGCGCTGTAGAATTGAAATTTTCAATTCTATTAGATTTCTCACCCAATATCAACCCTTTCAGTAACACCACTTTTTTTTCTTCTTCTGTTTCGAGCATTCGCAATGCAGTTCGTATAACTTCACTCGCCGAGCCATATTTGCCAGAGGACACTTCATTGGAAATAAACTTTTCGAAATGCTCGCAGAGAAGAATGGAAGTATTTTTAGCCATCCCATGTCATTTAAAGTTCAAATATATCAATTCCAGGTATGACTGT
>JBBQOJ010000344.1:0-4476 GCA_038330815.1 Chitinophagales bacterium
TGCCTACCAAAACAGGCAGGATGCAGTAGGGATGCACCTCGCCCTTAACAATAATATTTTCTTTGAATTTGTGCCGTTTGATGAACATAATTTCGACATAGAGGGTAATATGGTTGACAACCCTGCCACCTTTATGATCCATGAGATTGAGGAAAATAAAGACTACGCTATATTGATCAGCACCAATGCAGGTACCTGGCGTTATGCCATTGGCGATACGGTAAAACTGGTGGATAAGGAACGGAGCGAAATAATTATTACCGGGCGAACCAAACATTTTTTAAGCCTGGTAGGAGAACACCTTAGTGTAGACAACATGAATAAGGCCATTGAAATGGTGAGCGAAGAATTAAATATCTCTATTCCTGAGTTTACCGTGGCGGGCCAACCTTCCGGACTCTTTTTTGCGCATCACTGGTACGTGGCAACAGATGACCTGGTAGATGCCGATACCTTACGCCAGCGTATAGACGAAAAATTAAAGGAATTGAATGATGATTATGAAGTGGAGCGAAACCACGCCCTGAAAGATATTATCGTTACGGTACTATCGGAAGACACGTTCATGGATTTTATGAAATTGAAAGGTAAGATTGGCGGCCAGCATAAATTTCCCAGGGTGTTAAAAGGAAAAATGCTGGAGGACTGGCAAAAATTCCTTGAGACTGCCGCCATTTATTCCTGACAGATAAGGCGACGCATTAAACCGGGTGGTAAATGAGCTCCAGGTGATTGGTCTCTTTTAAGTACCTATGCTAGTAATTTATCCGATCGGTTTAATGTGCTTCGAGCCAGTTTTCCCCCACGCCAATCTCTGCATCGGTGGGTACCTCATTAGGTAATGCCAGCGCATGTTGCATACAATCCAAAATTACGGGTTGTACCAATTCCACTTCGTCTTTATGCACATCAAATACCAATTCATCATGTACCTGCAGCAGCATTTTCGACCGGAGCCCCCGCTTATTAAACTCTTCATGTATCCTGATCATGGCTAATTTAATCATATCCGCCGCCGATCCCTGGATCGGGGAATTGATCGCATTGCGTTCTGCAAAACCCCGCACGGTAAAATTGGCTGAGTTAATATCCCGCAGCCATCGCTTTCTACCCATCAGGGTTTCCACATAGCCATTTTCTTTGGCAAAATTGATGGTGTTGTCCATGTACTGCTGGATATTGGGAAATTGCTTCTTGTAATTATCAATGATCTCTTTGGCTTCGGCCCTCGATATACCCAGGTTCTCCGCCAGGCCAAAGGCGCCTTGCCCGTATATAATGCCAAAATTTACGCTCTTGGCTTTGTACCGCATTTCTTTGGTTACCTCCGCTTCTTCCACATTAAACACTTTTGCAGCAGTTGCCGTGTGAATATCCTTGCCGGTTTTAAAAGCCTCACACATATTAACGTCGCCACTTATGGCAGCTACAATTCTTAACTCAATTTGTGAATAATCCGCCGAAATCAGTACATGATTTTCATCCCTTGGAATAAAAGCCTTCCTGATCTCTCTTCCCCTTTCGGTGCGCACCGGAATATTTTGCAAGTTGGGGTTGGTGCTACTTAGCCTGCCGGTTACAGCCACCGCCTGCGCATAACTGGTATGCACCCGACCGGTTTTTTTGTTTACCAGTTGTGGTAATGCATCAATATAGGTATTCTTCAACTTGGTTAACTCCCGAAAGGCCAGGATATCATCGCAGATTTTATGTGTATGGGCCAGTTTTGCCAGCACTTCCTCCCCGGTAGCATACTGACCGGTTTTGGTTTTCTTTGCTTTCGGTTCGAGTTTCAATTTTTCAAAAAGCACTTCTCCCAACTGTTTAGGGCTTGCCAGGTTAAACCTTACTCCTGCCTGTTCATATACATTTTCCTCGCTTATTTTTGCTTCGGCTTCCAGCTGTTTGCTGTAGGCGTTTAAAAAAGGTTCATCAATACGAATGCCTTCAAACTCCATCGCTGTTAATACCTTTACCAGCGGATTTTCTACCTCGTAAAAAATCTTTTCAACCGCCTTCGTTTTTAGCTGTGGAAGAAAAACATTTTTTAACTGGAGGGTGATATCAGCGTCTTCGGCTGCATATTCTTTTATTTTTTCCGGTTCCACGTCGCGCATATTGCCTTGCCCCTTGCCTTTTTTGCCAATCAGTTCCGTAATCGATACGGGTTGGTAACCCAGGTATTTGGCACTAAGGGCATCCATATTTCGTTTCCCTTCCGGCTCCAGTACATAATGCGCCAGCATGGTATCAAAAATGTTACCCACCAGGGTAAAACCATACCATTTCAACATCAGCAGATCGTATTTAATGTTTTGACCAATCCAGGTTTTAGCGGGATCGTTGAACAGGAGGCTAAATTTTTCCAGTAATTCAATACAGGCAACCCGATCAGCCGAACAGGGTACATAGTAGCCCTCCCCAGGTGCCACGGAAAAACTTAGTCCAACCAATTCTGCATCATTCGCATCAATACCGGTAGTTTCTGTATCAAAGCAAATAGCTGTTTCCTGCAGCAGCTTTTTGATCAAATCCGCTATTGCTGCTTCATCGTTTACCAGTTCATAATGGTGCGGTGTATTATTAATATTCTTATCTGCAATGAGATCGTTGCCGGCACCGGGTTCGATATTTTCAGAAGGAGCGGTTTCTTTCGCGGTAGGTTGCGCGGCAGCGTCGCCAAACAGGTCGAGCTGGGCATTGGCCGGCACCACATTGGCCACCAGGGTTGCCTTACCGTCTGTGTTGCTATCAATTGAAATTTCTTCACCCAGTACGCGTTTGCTGAGGGCTTTAAATTCTAGTTCGATAAAAACCTCCTTCAATGCCTCCCTGTTCATTTCCTTGATCCTGAAGTTTTCTTCATGAAAAGTGGTGGGCACATTGGTGATAATGGTAGCCAGTTTTTTACTTAGGATGGCCATTTCTTTTCCCGCCCTGATTTTTTCTCCAATGGAGCCCTTGATGTTATCGGCATTTTGCAGGATACTTTCCAGCGTACCATATTCGGTGAGTAATTTTGCTGCCGTTTTTTCACCGATCCCCTTGATGCCTGGAATATTGTCCACTGCGTCCCCCATCAAACCCAGGATATCGATTACCTGGCCAACGTTTTGAATCCCCCATTTAGCGCAAACCTCTTTCGGGCCCATTATTTCAATGCTTCCACCCTGGTAAGGGGGTTTGTAAATCCTGATATTTTCAGACACTAATTGCCCGTAATCCTTGTCGGGGGTAACCATAAAAACTTCATAGCCGCTTTGCTCGGCCTGTTTGGCGAGGGCGCCGATAACATCATCTGCTTCGTAACCATCAATAGCCACTACCGGGATATTAAATGCTTCAATAATGCGTTTAATATCAGGCACTGCCGACAAAATATCCTCCGGTGTTTCCTGCCGGTTAGCTTTATAATCTGCGAAATCAGTGTGTCGTTCAGTTAAGGCACTGGTATCAAAACACACTGCCATATGGGTGGGATGCTGGTTATTGATGAGGTCGATCAGGGTATTGGTAAAACCAAATTGTGCGTTGGTGTTTCTGCCTTTGGTTGTAATACGTGGATTGCGGATAAGTGCATAGTAAGCCCTAAAAACAAGGGCAAATGCATCCAGGAGAAATAGCTTTTTTTGCATGCGGTAAAAGTAAGTGTTTAAAACAAAAAGTAAAAATGTGCGGCACGCCGGTAATCATCCCGTAGCCTTTAATTTCGGCCAGCAAAACTCACTGGCGGAGCGTCCGGTTATTCTATCGGGTGATCATTATAGGGATTGAGGGCTACAGACAATACAAAGAGTATTCGCTGGTCGGCCAATGCATCATCCGCACTAATGAGGGTAGAAGAGGAAAAATTATTATCATTACAATTCATGCAACCCAATATCACGTTTTCTTTTTTAAAATTCAAATTCCCTTCTGCGCCCCCCACTACCGAACCTGAAAAAGCAGCGTTGCCCCCAAAGAATTTAAAATTGGAGCCATTTAACCTACGGAGTTCCATCAAACTCATACCCGGCCTTATGCCGCTTTTAAAAACCCAGCTATTTTCGCCGACAAACCGGTTACTTTCCATAGCGCTTTCCAGTTTCTGTTGCCCGCCAAAAAGGAGGTGGGCGATGCGGCATTTATTCAACTCATCTTTCCAGATAAATACCACTTGCCGGCGGGTATTTAAAAAAAGTACCGAGCATTTGGCAATTTCGTTTTCCGAAAAGTAATAGATATCGCTCTTCACATTATTTTTTCCAAAATAATATTCCAGTTGCTCGTGCGAACTAAAGGCCAACAGGTCATCGGCATAATGAATGTCTTTAGGCGCCGGAAATGATTTTCTATACACTTCCATCGAATACACCGGTATATCATTCAGGGTATCGATACGGGTGCGTACTGTACTTTCCTTGTATTGAAACAACAGCGGTTTAAACGCCAGCGTGTTTGTAGGTTCATTACAATAGAATCCTTCTTTTGTAAACT
>JBBQOJ010000345.1:0-4461 GCA_038330815.1 Chitinophagales bacterium
TGGGCATTTGCTGGTAATCCCTGGTGCCATTAGAATTATCGATGCCAAAGTTCAATTTGTACACCAGTCCTTTCGCCAGTTTTACAGAAGCAGTCAAATTTCCCAGTATACGGTTAATTTTAGTGACGTCTTTTTCCAACTCAAAATATTGCAACGGATTGTTGATATCCTGGTACCGGGCAGGTGCACCATTGGCATCGTAAACGGGGTAGGTAGGATTGTTGGCGAGGGCATCCCCTATGGCTGCGGATATGGGCGGGCGGGTATTAACCGTGCCGGTTGCGGTAAGGTTGGCTTCGATGGTCAATTTATCTTGTAAGAATTTTTGACTGACATTAAACCGGCCGGTGTACCTGTTGAAATCATTTTTTTTGATGATGCCTTCCTGTTTTTGTAAACCAAAGGAAGCATAGTAAGTAAGCTTTTCTGCTCCGCCACTTACGGCAAGATTATAGTTTTGAGTGAGGGCGGTGCGGGTTATTTCCCGCTGCCAGTCAGTATCAGCACCCTTGTCATCAACAGTACCACCAATAGCGGTTACCTGTCGTTTAAATTCAGCTGCAGAAAAAACCGGCAAGGCCCGGGCAAGCGTTGACACACCAAGGCTGGTGGTAAGTGTAAGCACCGAAACACCAGCCTTGCCCTTGCGCGTGGTTACCAATACCACGCCGTTAGACCCTCGGGAACCATAGATAGCTGTTGCCGATGCATCTTTCAATACATCAATGGATTCTATATCCTGTGGATTCAAAAAATTCAGCGGGTTACCACCACCCGTACTGTTATTATCAAGTGCCACACCATCAATTACAAACAGCGGGGTGCTTTGCGCCCGCAAGCTACCCGGGCCACGAATGGTGATGCCCAATGCGCCCCCTGGTTCACCGCTGGCTGAGGTAACATTTACGCCAGCCACTTTACCTTGTAACAGCTGCTCCGGCGCATTAATGATGCCACGGTTAAAAGCCTCACTCTTAATTGATTTTACCGCACCGGTGACGTCTTTTTTACTTTGAGACCCGTAGCCCATAACAATCACCTGGCCAAGGTCTGAAGTCGTAGGCGTCAATTGTACATCGATGGTGGTACGCACCCCTACTGGAATTACCTGTGTGGTGTAACCGATATAGCTGAACACCAACACAGCATCAGTGCCTGGTACCGTTATTGAGTAGAGGCCGCTTGCGTTTGAAAGAGTAGTTTTTCCGCCCCTGATGGCAATGGTGGCCCCGTCCAGCAGATTGCCACTAACAGCATCGGTAATTTTCCCGGAGATGGAAATTGCCTGCCCTTGCTGCAATTGAATACCGCCTCCCGTTTTACCTGATACGGGCGGCAGGTAAAAAAGGAACATAGCCATTAACAACAACGGCAGGAACCCTGCTTTGTAAAGAAAAAATTTTCTCATGTTTAACTGTTAGTTTGATAATTATATCGCAAAAGAAAAACATCGCCGGAAAAATTAAAAGCGCCGGCAGATTATTAATGATTTGTTAGCGAAGAAATAATTAAATCATAACGATGGAAGGGAAATCGCCGCTGTGTGTTTTAGCAAAATTGTTTAATATTGACCTTCACTCAATTCCTGTAATGCATACTCGATATTTTACTTTTCTCCTGTTGGCTGCTTGCAGCAGTTTGTTAACCATTGCGCAACCGAAATTGCACACAACCGCAAACGCACACTCCCACAATGATTACCGCCAGCAGCAACCTTTTACCACTGCCTATAATGAACAGTTTGGTTCTATTGAATCGGATGTTCACCTGTATAATGGCGCGTTAAGGGTTGCCCACGATTCCGCTGAACAGTTTACCGCGCCAACGTTGGAAGACCTGTACCTCTCGCCATTGTTGACAACTATAATACGTAATAGCGGATTTGCCTACCCGGACAGCAGCAGGCAATTGCTGCTCCTGATCGATTTGAAAACGGACGCGAAAAGCACCTTAAACGCACTGGTTCAGCTACTGAAAAAATACCCGGCTATTACCGCTTGCAGGAGCCTCAAAATTGTTATCACCGGTAACAAGCCGGTAAAAGGATTGTACAACAGCTATCCCGATTTTATTTGGTTTGATGGCAACCCGGACAGCAGCTATCAAAAAAATGAACTAAGGAAAATCGCTTTGCTGAGCAATGATTTTGAAAAGTACAGTGCATGGAAAAAAGGTACCCCGCTCGACAAATCGAGCTTTGGAAATATTGGAGCAATTGTAAAAAAAGCACACCGTTTACAAAAACCCATTCGTTTATGGAACAGTCCTGATGTGCCGGTTGCATGGAAAGCGCTTATTGACCTCGAAGTAGATTATATCAATACCGACCATATTACCGCATTGAGCGATTTTTTGCACCGGCGGTATGATTCCCTGCGGCTGATGCCTTATAACCGCATCATCCGTTCTGCCGGGGAAGTAATCCGTTATGGCAATCCCGACCTGGAGAACCATGCCCTTGATGCGGCTATGTTAACCGCAGGCAAACACCTCGTTGTCCAGGACCGTTATGGCATCATGGCGCTGGATGCTTTAAATAAAAAAATAATTGGGCGCTGGTCCTTCACAGATCTGCCGCAATACAAAAAATACATGAGTACCTATTCAGGAATTCGATCTTTTACCGAACAAGGAAAAACCTGGGTAGTATGGAGCGCCGCAGAAAAGGATACCGGCAAGGGTGCCGTGATGATAGCGGAGTGGGTGGATGGTTTTAAAAATGTGAGCGATATTACGATCCGGGCCATCAAACCTGCTGCCAATGCGCTACCGAATGAAATCATTGTGAGCCGGGAGAAAGGTTTGCTGTTTCTATACGTGGTGCTAAACGGCAATAACGAATTGCTGAAAATTCGCTGGGACGACCGCAGCATTGTTTGGCGGTCGCCTACCGGGGTGGCTCCTTATGGATTGGCGATTGCCAACGGCAAAGTGTATGTAAGCAACTGGGCCGGTGCCATTGCCAACGATAGTACAAGGGAAAGAGCAGGCGTACCCTGGGGACTCGCCTACACCGATCCCCGTACAGGTGCTACGGCTTCGGGTACCGTTAGTGTTTTTAATCCTGTTACCGGTCAGCCGCTAACAACAATTACGGTGGGCCTTCATCCCAATGTGGTAAAGGCTTCCAAAGATGGCCGTTGTGTGTACGTTGCCAATGGCTCAAGCGATGACATCAGCGTGATCAATACAAACACCAATACCATTGTTGAATCGATCGCGGTTGGGTTGTTAAGTGGCAAACAAAGTGTACAGGGCAGCACGCCCAATGGCCTGGAATTGAATGCCGACAATAGTTTATTGTATGTGTCTAATGGATTCGACAACGCAGTGGCCGTAGTACGCCTGGGCAAAAATGCTTCCCCCAAAGGCAAAGGGGCATCAACCGTTACGGGTTATATTCCCACGGAAGCTTATCCCGCGGGGTTAAAGATCATCAACAATTTTTTGGTAGTAACAAATCTCGAAGCAGAAGGAGCCAATGTAATAAACGCAACCAAAAAAGCACGCGCCATTCATCACCAGTTGGCATCCGTTAGCATCATTCCTTTACCCGGTAAAAAAATGCTGGAATCATTTACATTGGAAGTGGCGCAATTAAATTTGATGAACCGATCGGAACAATTGCAGTTGCTACCCCGCGAAAACATTGCACCGGTGCCCGTGCCGGAAAGAATTGGGGAACCTTCGGTTTTTAAACACGTGGTGTATATCATTAAAGAAAATAAAACTTACGACCAGGTGTTTGGTGATATCCCTACGGGACGGGGTGATAGTTCGCTTTGCATTTTTGGAGAAAAGATAACGCCCAATACGCATGCCCTTGCCAAACAATATGGCTGGATGGACAACTACTTTGCTTCCGGCAAATCCTCCGCAGAAGGGCATCAATGGACAGATGCCGGCATGGTGTCGGATTATGTGGAGAAAAATGTACGGGCATGGTTCAGGAGCTATCCCCACCGGCAGGAAGACGCCCTGGTGTACAATAAAAGCGGCTTTATCTGGAACCACGCACTGGATCATGGCAAAACAGTCCGCGTATACGGAGAGGCCTGCACCACCGAATACGACCGCAATTTAAAATGGGCAGACCATTACAACAATTACAAAGCAGGTAAAGCGCCTGCATGGTACAACACCAGTACCATCGCCAGGCTTCGTCCCATCATCCACCCTACTTTCCCGGATTGCGACAACCTGGTTTTCAGTGATCAGCACCGCGCTGATATTTTTATCGAAGATTGGAAAAAATTTGAACAGGGCGATAGCCTGCCCAACCTGATGATTGTGTCGCTTCCCAACGATCATAGCGCCGGCACCTCCCCTAATTTTCCTACGCCAAATGCCATGGTAGCGGACAACGACCTCGCACTCGGCAGGATCATCGACATGATCTCCCAAAGTAAGTACTGGGATTCTACGGTGGTATTTATCACCCAGGATGATTCGCAAAGCGGC
>JBBQOJ010000346.1:0-4448 GCA_038330815.1 Chitinophagales bacterium
GATGTCGGTTTTGTTGGCAATATGCAATGAGTCTCTCACATCATCCCTGTAAAAAGTAATATCCATTATACCGTAATTTACTTTTTCCTCCGGGCAAAGGCTTCGGATGTTCTCTATCATTAACCGGCTGATCTGCACTCCCCGCGGCTGAAGTCCTATAAAAACTACCTCAGCCAGGCTTGAATAGTTTTCAAGCAGTTGGTGCGCCAACCGTAAGATGGTGAGATGCAATTGCTTTTTATCGAGTATTGTTTTCAATCTGCTTGTTTATGAGGCGAATTTATCAGATATTGACGGATTAAAAAAGAATGAAATTTTTAATGGAGGGTAGTTAGGTAACCCGGATGCAGGATGGGTTGTTTGATAATAACAACGGCAATTCGCTGCCGGAGGAAGAATATCAATCTACCCTACCGCCTAACCCGTGTTGCATCTGGTTCACTATAGTGAGGGGCAATAAGGAATTTAAAGGATGTTCATCCTGCACAGCCGAATAGGATAGTTACAATCGCCCGGTAGTTTACTCCTTACCCCAACAAATATTAGCCTTTAAACAATAAAAATTTTATGCTTCTTCCATAAAAAGGTAACGGTAGTCGGTAGCGGGATTAAAAGTTTCCTTGATGGTCCGTGCACTTAGCCAACGATATAAATTAAGCATACTTCCTGCCTTGTCATTGGTGCCACTAGCCCTTGCACCACCAAATGGCTGTTGGCCCACCACGGCGCCGGTTGGCTTATCATTGATATAAAAATTACCTGCACTGTTCCGGAGGCGATTGGTGGCCAACTCCACCGCATACCTATCTTGTGCAATAACGGCACCGGTTAACGCATAGGGAGAAGTGGTGTCTACCAGGTTCAACGCTTCTTCAAATTTATTTTCATCGTAAACGTACAGGGTAAGCACCGGTCCAAATAATTCCTCGCACATCGTTACATATTTTGGATCGGTGGTTTCAATTACGGTAGGACTGATAAAATAACCAACCGATTTATCGCACTTGCCCCCTGCAATTACTTTTGCACCCGAATCATTTTTCCCGGCCTCTTTTATGAAGCCCTCCAGTTTATCAAAACTTTTTTCATCAATTACCGCGTTGATAAAATTAGTAAAATCCTCTGTGGTACCCATTTTCATTGAATTGACCACCTTCACCAACGATTCTTTTATAGCAACCGCCAGGTTGGAAGGAATGTAAGCACGGGAAGCTGCGGAACATTTTTGCCCCTGGTATTCAAAGGCACCCCTTGCCAGGGCAGTTACTACCACCTCAGGATCGGCACTCTTGTGGGCGATCACAAAATCCTTTCCCCCGGTTTCTCCTACTATGCGCGGGTAAGATTTGTAAATGCCTGCATTTGCCCCGATGGTTTTCCACATGAAATTAAACACGCCGGTACTACCGGTAAAATGAACCCCTCCAAAATCGGGATGATTAAAGCATACTTCGCCTAAGGTAGGACCATCCACATATACCAGGTTAATAACGCCCTCCGGCAAACCAGCCTCTATTAGTATACGCATAAACAGCTGGGCGCTGTACACCTGGGTATGGGCACATTTCCATACCACCACATTGCCGCACATGGCTGCACTGGTAGGAAGGTTTCCTCCAATAGCAGTGAAATTAAAAGGAGTAATCGCTAAAACAAATCCTTCCAGCGGACGATATTCCACCCTATTGTTCATTCCTGCACCACTAATGGGTTGCTGACGATATATATCACTGAGAAAATGTACATTAAAACGTAAGAAATCAATTAACTCACAGGCAGCATCTATTTCAGCCTGGTAGGGATTTTTACTTTGTCCCAGCATAGTAGTACCTACTATTTGAGGCCGGTACCTGGTGGCCAATAACTCGGCTGCCTTTAAAAAAATATTGGCCCTGTTTTCCCAACTCATTCCCGACCATTTTTCTTTGGCACTTAACGCAGCGGTGATGGCTTTTTTTACATGTCCCGCATCCCCTTCGTGGTAGTAGCCCAACAGGTGTCCGTGCTCATGAGGAGGCCTGATTTCCTTTTTGTTCCCGGTTTTAACTTCTTCACCACCAATAAACATGGGGATATCTGCCTCCCGGCTTTTCATCTCCCTGAGTGCCGCTTTTAAAGCCAATTTTTCCTTGCTGCCCTTACCGTAATTCAGCACTTGTTCGTTTACTGGTACCGGGAAATAAAAATCTCCGTATTGCATAGCTTTCTTTTAAGTGTGTTTGCCTGGTTTGCCGGTTGCCTGTAACCGGACCTATAGTTTATATTGTCAAAATGCCTACCAAAGTGAAGCGGTCCATAATTTACCTAATGTAATCAGCTTACATCAAACAGAACATTCCCCGCCCACACCGCAGCCATCTATCGTTAATTAAAAACGTCTTTGTAATAACCGCTTACTCCACCAATCTATAATTACAGGTCTAACTAATTATTAATGGCTATAATTTTAAATTCTTCTCCAAACTGCGCAAACCAAACCCTGCCCCCATCCGTCATTACCCCTTTACTATTCCTGAATACCTGGCTAAAATTAATATTGGCCATCGATAATTTCACGTCTTTGGTGAACAGGTTGTCATAATTTTTGATAAAATCTCCTGGTGTTTTTATAGACCTACCCAGCGGGTACCGAATATGTGCTGAAAGGTGGTCCTTTTCGTCATGTAACACCAGTTGCTGGATTTTTTTTAAAAAAAGTTTAAACCCTTTTACATCCGTAATGCCGGCATTCTCCCAGGAAACGGGAATACTGCCATCCAAAAAGGTGCTATCATCCCTCATTTCCTCCATGGTTAAACCGCTACCGATGGTGGGTACCACTTTTTCAGGGGATGGTGAGGAAAGCGTAACACCCATAGAATCAACGGGAAATAATTTGCTGTCGGCATTGGTTGACGGGTTATTACAGGAATATAACAACACAATTGCGATAAAGGATAAAAGGTGATTTTTCATATTGCTTAATTTTCATTATTATCAATCTGAAATGCGGGCAACGCCTCCCGTACCGCTTTCACCCGCCCAGGTGCAAAACGGTATAAACCCTATACATCGTCCACCTCCTTTTCGTTCATTAAATAGGCTTTAATGAATCCATCCAGTTCGCCATCCATTACGGGACCCACATTCCCTACTTCATAGTCGGTACGATGGTCCTTAATCATTTTATAGGGATGAAAAACGTAGGAACGAATCTGGCTTCCCCATTCTATTTTTTTCTTTGATGAATTGGTAGCATCTATAGCAGCCTGGCGCTTGCGCATTTCTTCTTCATACAAGCGGCTTTTTAACATTGCCATTGCTTTTTCGCGGTTCTCTCCCTGTGTTCTGGCCTGCTGGCATTCTACTATGATACCGCTTGGCCGATGGGTTAGCCTCACCGCTGTTTCCACCTTATTTACATTTTGGCCGCCGCTGCCACCACTTCGAAAAAAAGCCCAATCTACATCCGCCGGGTTTACGGCGATCTCAATGGTATCGTCAATCAACGGGTATACATACACACTGGCGAAAGAGGTATGCCGGCGGGCATTGCTATCAAAGGGACTTATACGCACCAGGCGATGCACACCACTTTCCGCTTTTAAAAACCCATAGGCAAATGCGCCGTCAAATTGAAAGGTACATGTTTTAATTCCGGCGCCATCTCCCCATTGCCAGTCCAACTCACTGACTGACCAACCTTGTTTTTCACCATACATGCGGTACATCCTTGCCAGCATTTCTGCCCAATCCTGGCTTTCGGTTCCACCGGCACCACTGTTAATCTGCAATACAGCCGGCAGTGCATCCGTTGGTTCGTTCAAGGTACTCTTAAATTCTGCTTCATCGATGGCAGTATTGGCTTTATCAAAAGCCTCCTTTACCTCCTCCTCCGTGGCTTCCCCTTCCTTCCAAAACTCAAACAGCACCGCAAAATCTTCCACTAAGGTGTTTGCCTGGTGGTACATATTTACCCAGTATTCATTTACCCTGGTATCTTTTAAAATGGAAGTGGCCCGGGCATTATCATCCCAAAAACCCGGTGAAAGCGAGAGTTGTTTATCGTTATCTATTTTGGCTTCCCTGTTAGCGACGTCAAAGAAACCTCCTCAAGACCACCAAACGGTCTCTCATATCCTTCAATAGTTCTGTTGTCATGCCGCAAAAGTAAGTGATATTTTGCTACGGCCAAAGGTTTTGACAGTGGCTTAAAAATCTTTACCTCAAAAAATATGATCTATTCCCCATCGGTTTTGCCAGAAAGATATGACAGCCAAATGAGTGCATGAACTAAAAATTGAGCAAGGCAGGCTGCAATATTGATAAAGTTGTTTATTTTGTACAACAGGTAAGTAGCCGGCCGGCAAATAATTCAAAGCACAAGGCGCTTAATCAGCATCTGCAGACCATTGGGTGAAATGGCTTATGCAAAGTGCAGAGCAAATACTACCTTCAATTAATTAATG
>JBBQOJ010000347.1:0-4432 GCA_038330815.1 Chitinophagales bacterium
TTTCTCTTATCGAAACGGAAAAAATGAAAGAGGCCAAGAAAAAGTAAGCTGATTAAAAACCAACATATATAGTTATACGCTGGGATATCGCCGTTTTGCCAGGCCCAATACCCAAGTTTCACAGCCACTGGTTCCATCAGCCAGTCAAATGCTACGGCCAGGGTGGCGCCATCTACCACTACGGCCACCGCTTTTAACAAACCGGGTGTTGCATGTTCACTGACAGCGGAGCCCCTAACAATCTTTAATAAAAGGGTATGCGTACTTATGCCGCAGCAGTAAATGATGATGAACCAGTTTACGCCAATCATGAGCGGCACTTTCCACAACTGTATACCCAACGGGCGGCCATACGCGTATTCCCCAAACAGTAAGCCGGTATTTACGCCAATCACCTCCGACAGGAAACCAGCTATCATCACCACCACCATAAATATAAAGAAAGGGCCATTTTTCTGTTGCTGGGTGTACACCAATAAAGCAAAAGATAACAACAGGTTTAATGGGGTAGCTTTAATAAATAATTCCCTATCAATAAAAAGAATGCCGGCAATACCTACGCAATGAAAAAAAAGGGCAATGATAGTAGCCAGTTGGTATGATGAGTATTTTTTTAGCACTGTGAGATTGAAGGTAAGCTACCCGTGTAAAACAGGGGCCTTAAATTTAGAAGTTAAGTTGGTTTTGATTATTAAAAGTTATGCTTCGCATCAGTACTTATGATATCACTTACTATCATGGCGCTTTTTAAACAAAGCGGAATGCCTCCACCTGGGTGAACACTTCCTCCGCAAAAATACAGTCCTTTTGTTGCACCGGTAAAATTTGCGTGCCGTAGAAAAGCAGCCAGTCTTGAATTAGAACTGGTACCATACAACGAGCCTTTATAAGAAGTTGTTTGCTCCTGTATCATGCGTGGATCCAGCGTTGTTTCACTTGCGATCATGCTTTCAATGGGTAGTTGAAGCATTCGCGACAATTTGTTGAGCACATTAGTCCGTAAATTTCTTTTCATCGCCTGCCAATCCTGTCCATTATCAGCGGGGGCATTTACCATCACAAACCAGTTTTCCTTTCCGGCAGGTGCCTGTGATTGTTCCATTTTTGAAGTGATGTTGATATATACCGTGGGGTCATCCGTAACTTCCTGCTTTTTAAATATCAAATCAAATTCCTTTTTATAATCCCTGCTAAAAAATATATTGTGCAGCCCCAGTTGGTCAAGCTGCCGGTTGATGCCCCAGTAAAAAATAATGGCACTACTGCTACGTTCCTGTTTTAATACTTTTTGTGCGGCAGCCTCTTTGCCCAATAAATTTTTATAAGTATAGTAAACATCTCCATTACTCACCACAATAGTTGCCGGTATAAATTCTCCTGCTACCAACACCCCCGTTGCCCTGCCCTCGTCCTCCAGGATACGCTCGACAGGGCTGTTGAAACGATATGTCACGCCTTTTTTTATTGATAGTTGGTATAAGGCATTGGTGATACTGATCATCCCCCCGCCGGGATAAAAGGTGCCCTGGTTTTGTTCAAGATGAGGAATAAGGCTTAGCATCGCCGGGGTTTGAAATGGATTGCTACCATTGTAAGTAGCGAACCGGTTAAACAGCTGCGTTGCTTCAACAGTAGAAAAACAGCGCTCGTTATAATGATTCAACGATTCAAATACATAGCCGGGCTTAACGGCTGCCAGCGCCTTAATGATGCCAGTGCTAAGCCAGGTTGACATTTTGTGAAGGGAATGACCGATAAAGAGTTTGCCGATATCATTGTACAATTTTTCGGAGCGTTCCAGATATTGGAGAACATGCTGCGCATCTTCGCCCAATTTGTCCTCCATTTCTTTAGCAAACAGCCGGGCATCGGTATAGGCATTTACACTTTTACCATTTTCAAAAAAATATTTACAGGCAATGGTCACCGGCTGGTAGCTAAAATAATCCGCCATATTTTCATGGGCCAATTCAAAAAGGGCTGCAACATTTTCGGGTTGGGTAAAAAGGGAGGGGCCGGCGTCGAAATGAAAACCATCTTGTTCAAACGCAGTTAGCTTTCCCCCGGGGCCCGTGTTTTTCTCTATTACGGTCACCGCATATCCCTTTACAGCCAACCGGATGGCAATTGCCATCCCTGCAATACCACTACCAATAACGATTGCACTTAAGGGTTGCTTCATCCGGTGTTTTGAAAATAGATGCTAAAATAGGCATTGCGGGGTTACACTGCAGTGGCAACCTTGTTAAGATAGTCCGCTATTTTGGGAAAGGCTATTTTGAACCAAACCGTATATTGTTCCGGGTGGGTGTTAAGCGAATTTCTTACTTCCTCCATCGACTTATAACAGTAGGCCGCTACTTCCTCCGGATTGATAGCCGGTTGGCCATCGTGGTTACCAATAAATACATGGTCAAATTCATACTCTGTTAATCCATTATCGAAAGGTGCCTTGTAAATAAAATCAAAGGCTTTGCTAAGCGCAGTGGTAATACCCATTTCCTCCTGGAGTCTCACACCGGCAGCCTGCATTGTATTGGTACCTGGTGCCGGGTGACTACAGCAGGCATTGGTCCACAAACCTGCGCTATGGTATTTGGCAGCAGCACGCTGCTGCAACAGCATCTCCCCTTTTCCATTAAAGATAAAAACGCTGAAAGCCCTGTGTAAAAGGGCTTTTTGATGAACCTCCATTTTCTCCATCGAGCCAACCTGCTCATCCTTTTCATCCACTAAAATAATATCCATACAAAAACTTTATAATAAATTTAGCTGGCGCCGCAGCCCGGCCTTTGCAACAATAAGCACCTTGCCATAATTGGGTATCCGAATGCGTTGCTCCATAATATTGGCAGGCTTGGTACGCTTTATTTTACTAAACAGCGAGAGATAATATTTGTAAGCAACGTATACACCAAACCTCGCTTTAACCGGTAACTGGATAATTGCCTGGTAAGCAGCTGCAAAGTCTGCCGCGATATCAAGTTCAATCTGCTGCTTCATAGATGTCGTAAAATTGTTAAAATCCACTTCCGGGAAATAAGTCCGGCTTAGTTGCTCATAATCCGCCTTAACATCCCTTAAAAAATTCACCTTTTGAAATGCAGCACCCAGTGATTGTGCCCCAGCCCTCAATTGCTCGTACCTATTATTATTACCTTCGCAAAACACATACAAGCACATCAATCCCACCACCTCTGCACTACCATAAATATACTCCTTGTATCCGTTACTGTTATACGTGGTAAGACTTAAGTCCATCTCCATGCTTTTGAAAAAAGCTTCTATCAGGTCATGCGATATTCTGAACTTGTTTACGGTAAGTTGAAAACTATGCAATATCGGATTAAGGCTTATTCCGCGTTCAATTGCCTGGTAGGTATCTCTTTTAAATTCAACTAATAATTCTTCCTTGTTAAACTGGTGAAAGGTATCAACAATTTCATCTGCAAACCGAACAAAACCATAAATATTGAAAATAGGTATCCGCAATTCGGGGTGCAACAATTTAATGGCACTGCTAAATGAAGTGCTGTATTTCTCCGTTGTTGCCTTGCTGCACTGCTGGCTTAGTTCATGAAAAAGGTTTATCATCGCTTTGCTTATTTATTAACACGAAACATTACAACCATGATACGGAAAATGCTGCGGGCCTTACCGGCCATAATTTTTAACCACATTTTTTGCTACCACTTCGCCACTTATTAAGCTGGGTGGTACGCCCGGACCTGGAACGGTTAACTGACCGGTATAAAAAAGGTTCTTTACTTTTTTACTTCGTAATCCTGGTTTTAAAACAGCAGTTTGTAACAAAGTGTTCGCTAAACCATAAGCATTTCCTTTGAAAGAATTATAGTCGTCCTTAAAATTACTGATGGAATATGATTTCCTGTAAATTATACAATCTTTTACAGATTGTCCAATCCTCTTTTCAAAACGCTCCAATATCAAATTAAAATAATGATCCCTTCTTTCTTCCGAATCGTCCACCAACCCGCTCGCTACCGGAATAAGAAAAAATAAATTCTCACATCCTTCTGGCGCCACGGTATCATCAGTTACTGAAGTGGCACTCACATAAAATAAGGGTGCAGTTGGCCAGCCTGGAGTGGTATAAATTTCTTTTCCATGCAGGTCGAAATCAACGTCAAAAAATAAGCTGTGGTGCAAAATGCCGGTTAATTTTTTATTAACCCCAATATAATACAACAGGCAGCTTGGCGCCATCACCCTGGTATTCCAATATTTGTCGCTATAACTTTGATATTGTTGTGGCAGTAAGGCAGTTTCCACAAACTGGTAATCCGCAGCAGCTATCACAACATCAGCCGTAAAGGTAGCATCTGAAGTAACCACGCCTTTGGCAATCCCCTCTTCAATGGTAATTGATTTAACCGCCTGGTTAAAATAAAATTTAACCCCCAGTTCCCTC
>JBBQOJ010000348.1:0-4417 GCA_038330815.1 Chitinophagales bacterium
GCAATGTACATTTGCATCGCTGTTAATGAAACGATAAAAAAGGTTTTTTTAACAAGCACCCTTACCACAATAAAAACAATTACCAGGCGTTATGAAAAAATTATTGACCACCAAGTATTCAACGGGCGCATTTAATACAGCCATGTTGTTATTAAGAGTTGCAGCCGGCACATTGATGATGAACCATGGTTACGATAAACTGGTACACTTCAGTTCAAGGCAACATAGTTTCATGAATTTCCTGGGAATGGGCAGCACTTTGTCACTTGCATTGGTGATCTTTGCAGAGTTCTTTTGTTCCATATTTTTGATACTCGGTCTCTTTACAAGGCTTGCTTTAATTCCCCTCATCATTGTGATGGGCGTGGCATTGGTAAAAGCACACCACAGCGAAATATTTGGCAAAGGAGAACTGGCCACGTTATATTTAGCTACTTACGCGGTAATATTATTGGTAGGCCCGGGCAGGATCAGTGTGGATGGCATGATTGGTAAATAAAAATTGGTGATCAATCAATTGAACGCCCTACCAACGGCAACGCATTCCCTGCAGGCCGGCATTGTTGCAGTTACTATTTCTTGAAAATTCATTTAGACTGATTGCCATTGTATACAACCGAAACACAGATACGCATTCACTACGCACTCACCGACCAAATGGGGGTGGTGTACCATGGGCATTATGCCCAGTTTTATGAAATTGGCCGGGGTGAAGCCATCCGCCAAATAGGGTACACGTATAAAGACATTGAGGCAATGGGCATCATTATGCCGGTGGTAGATATTCACAGCCGCTTTTTGAGGCCTGCAAAATACGACGACCTGATTACCGTGATCACCACCCTCAGGGAATTACCAGTGCATCATAAAATTCTATTTCACTCCGAGATTTATAACCAACAGGGTGCGTTACTGAATACAGGCGATGTTACCCTTTACTTCATGGAAGCCAATGGAATGAAGCGTTGCAGTATGCCGGATGAACTACGACAAAAACTGGTAAAATATTTTGGTGCGACCTAACCTCCTGCTACCTGTACCTTATTTCAATAGATCCAGCACCTTCCACATTTTAATCCGCGCCTCGGCTGGACTGCCATCAAAATTATTTACGATAAAAGCAAAAGTGAGTTTTTCACCGCTACGGTTGGTGACATAGCCGGTATAACTTCTTACCCCGCTGATATAGCCGTCTTTCATTTTAATACCATTTATTTCTGGTAAGGCATTATAAAAGCCATTAAACCAGGACTGCTTCCGCGCATATTGCAGGACGCTGGTCAATGCATGGGTGGTGATCCGGTTGGCAGGTGATAATCCACTGCCATCAACTATTTTTAATGCCGCGGCGGGTATGCCGGCTTTTTTCCAAAATGCCCGGATAAAATCGGTACCATTGGCTGTTTCACCTTTGTTACCGGCTGCCACTGCGATGGCTTTTACCAACGCCTCTCCAAACAGGTTGACACTTTTTTTGAGAAACCAGTAATTTACAGAATCAAGTGAGGGAGATAACAGGAAGTCTATTAACAATGGCGCGCTGCCGGGAAGCATAAAATATTGCCGGTTACCGGAGGTAGTACCCACCTTCCCCGACAGTGCTATGTTATTTTCCGGCAGGTATTGTTGAAGGGTATTGATAAAAAATGCGGGGGGATCTGGCAATGCTCCGGAAATGGTAAAGCCATTGGAAGATACCGGTACCGTGCCCCTGGCGATAATGTTTGGGTGATAAGGGGCAGTAAATAAATAAGCGTTGTCGCCGGATCCTGCAGCACCTGTGGTAACCTCGTTGGTAAACTGGTAAGCAGTGGCCACACCAGCCGGCCGCGTGGATGAAATCCTGGTGGGAGCTCCCTTGGTTTGCCCGGTGGTAAAAGTAACATCGTACTGGTTTTCGCGCCAGTTAAAGCCCCAGGCACCTGCACCGTAATAATTGCCGATATCCTCCCATATCCAGCCACCGGGCAACGGGTTGGTGGTAAACCCCAGGTCGTTACAAATAAGGTTGCCTTTGATGGACTTAATCATGTGTTCTTTCAGTATTTTAAGGAACCGTTGTAACACCACCGTTTCGGAAGTGCCCGCCCAGCGCTGGCTTCCGGTTGTAGGGTCTCCCCCTCCGATAATATACAAATTGCCATCCAATACACCATTGGTTACCTTATTATCAATACCGATATATGTTTTGAACCTGAAATCCTTCCCTAACATTTCATAGGCGCTTACACTGGTTACAATTTTCTGACAACTTGCCGGTGCCAGCCCGAGTTGGGCATTTTGCTCAAAAACAATATTCCCCGTGCTGCTGTTTACAACGCATAAAGATAACTGGGCATGGGCAAATTGTTTGTCTGCGCTTAATTTTTTTAGGGCAACGTTGAGCATTGCCTGGAGTGACTGGCCATGAAGCAATTGCCCTGTTAACAGGAATGCCAACACGCAAACAACTTTTCTTTGAACCATTTTTATTAAATTTGAAAATTGAAAATAGCAAATTATAACTATACCCTCCTGCAAACCAGTGCCTGCCATGCAAGTTTATCCCGGGTGGCAACCCGCCTGCAGTTAAACCTGTTGAAGGGTCTATTAACCGTGGTAATCATTGCATTCATCCCAATTACAGTATGACAGTAGCCAGTATTATCACCATTGGTGATGAATTATTAATCGGACAGGTGATAGACACCAATAGTGCCTGGATGGCACAAGAATTAAATAAGGCTGGTATCAGGGTGGTGCGGCGTGTAGCCGTTGGCGATATATGGGAGGATATTTGGAATACATTGGAGGAAGAAAGTAAGCACGCATCCATTATCCTAATCACAGGTGGGCTAGGGCCTACTGCAGATGATATTACCAAACCACTGCTCTGCGATTTCTTTAAAGGTAAGATGATCGTAGATGAGGGCGCCCTCGCCAATGTTACCCATATATTTACCCAGGTGCTGAAACGCCCCATGATTGAACGCAATGCAAAGCAGGCCGAAGTGCCGGATTGTTGCATTGTTATCCAAAATAAACGCGGTACTGCCCCGGGCATGTGGTTTGAACAGGATGGAAAAATAGTGGTGAGTATGCCCGGCGTTCCTCATGAAATGATGGGCATGATGACGGATGACGTTATCCCTGCACTGGCTGGTCATTTTAAATTTCCGCACATTGCACACCGCACCTTATTGACTGCCGGCGTGGGGGAAAGTTTTTTAGCAGAGTTGATTGCCGGTTTTGAACTTGCCCTGCCGGCTAATATCAGGTTAGCTTACCTGCCAAATTACGGTATGGTTCGGCTTAGGTTATCTGGAACGGATGATCATCGTGAATTGCTGGAAGCCAGCCTTCAACAACAATTTGATCAACTGCAATTTTTGGTGGCCGAATACCTTGTTACCAACCTGGATGAAACCCTGCAACAAGTGTTGGGAAGGCTTTTAACAGCCTGCAATGCCACTGTTGGTACCGCCGAAAGTTGTACCGGCGGCTATATCGCACATCTTTTAACCGAAAACCCTGGCGCCTCTGGTTATTTCAGCGGAAGTGTGGTGAGTTATTCTTACCAGGCAAAGGAAGACTTGTTGGGAGTAGAAAAGCAGGTGCTCGAAACATTGGGGGCAGTAAGTGAAGAAGTAGTGATACAGATGGCGAAGGGTGCGCTGGCTAGATTAAAAACCAACTACACCATTGCGGTTTCGGGCATCATGGGGCCCGGTGGCGGACTGCCCGACAAACCCGTGGGCACAGTTTGGATTGCCGTGGCAAGTAATAATTTTATCCAGGCAGAAAAATACCAGTTCCGGTTCGACCGCCAGCGGAACATAGCGTTAACTGCAAGTACTGCTTTAAACATGTTGCGAAAATTAATTATAGGCGGCCGGTAATCAGTCAAATGCCAAAGATCTTTCATTTAAATAGCAAACGGAAGATGTTGACCAATTTAGTTAAACGATGGTAGTAATAAGGAGGACGAAGTAAGCTTTTGCTTTAGCAGCAGGATGTTAAGGAGATTAAGCGGAAATAATTACCTTTGGCTTCGATTGCGTGCAAAATAAATTGCCCTGTTTAAATGAAGGGCTTTTTATAATATTCATATTTCAAACAATTATATGTCGTTAGTTGATCTGGTAATGCCAAAACTGGGGGAAAGCATCATGGAAGCTACTATTTTAAAGTGGCAAAAAAAGCCAGGAGATGCCATCCAGGAAGATGAAACCGTGTTGGACATTGCAACCGATAAAGTGGATAGTGAAGTGCCGTCAACTACTTCAGGGGTACTGGAAGAAGTATTGTACAACGAAAATGATGTGGTTCCCATTGGAGCTGTAATTGCCCGTATCAGGGTAGGCGCCGGTGCTGCGGTTACACAATCAACGCCGGTAACTGCTGCCCCAACTGCCCCTGCTTATGAGGATGCCCGTAT
>JBBQOJ010000349.1:0-4409 GCA_038330815.1 Chitinophagales bacterium
TCAGTCAAACGACGGCTCGCCCACCGTAGGCTGGTTTTTCGTGGGTGAGTGGCTTAAATACACCGTGGATGTAAAAGCCGGCACCTATGATATCAATCTAAGGATTGCCACCCCGATGAACCACAAGGCATTTAATATTTACCTGGACAACAAGTTGATAGCCTATATCCAGGTTCAAAACACGGGCGAATATAACAGGTGGATAACCGTGCACCATCGGGGGGTAAAAATTCAGAAGAACGGACCGGCAATATTGAAAATAGAAGCAGGCGGCATGGACCTGGATGAGTGCGATGTCAACTGGATTGAATTTTTACCGGCTAATAAAATATACAGTAATTTCTTATAGTTAAATCCGCCTGGTGGGATGGTGCGCCATTGCCGGCCTTATTAGTTGTCAAAATATACTGTACGGCGGCCAGGCAAGCAGGCAGTGTCAAATAGCGCCTATCTGTCACTGTCGTACACGGGCTACACTTTTTACCAATTATTTTTTTACTTCGTAAGTTGATATATCATAGTAAGTAGTATCTTTCCGTTCCATAAGTTCATTTATAATTATGTTTAATTCAATTTGGTTGAAATGTTGTCGATGCCTGCTTTTGCCTGCGTTGGTTGCATTCGCCTTTACCACTTCAGCAGTAGCCCAACCCGTTATTGACGTAAAAAAGGAAATAGCACACGCAGCCCAACAGTATAAGGCCATGCTTACAACCCATCCCGATTACACCCAATTTCCCCAGTCGCTGAAGCCAGATGGCAGCGTCAGTGTCCGTAGTTCCGACTGGTGGTGCAGTGGTTTTTTTGGCGGTTCTCTTTGGTATTTATTTGAGGCTACCGGCGATACCAGCTGGAAAAATGCAGCCCATAACTGGAGCATGGCCGTGGAAAAGGAACAGCACAATACCGGTACCCACGACCTGGGCTTTATGTTGTACTGTCCCTTTGGTAACGGCTACCGGCTCACTGCCAACCCGAAATATAAGGAAATTATGTTAACTGGTGCAGCCTCGCTGGCCACCCGTTTCAATCCAGCCTATGGCGTTATTAAATCCTGGGATGGCTGGAAGGAATACGAATACCCGGTCATTATCGACAATATGATGAACCTCGAATTCTTATTTTGGGCAGCTAAAACATCCGGTAATAAAGAACTTTACAATCTTTCCGTTACGCATGCGGACAATACCATCAAAAATCATTTTAGAAAAGATGCAAGCAGTTACCATGTGGTATGTTATGATAAAGGAGAAAAAGTAGTGGCACAAAAAACCCACCAGGGATATGCAGATAACTCCGCCTGGAGCAGGGGACAAGCCTGGGGGCTGTATGGATTTACCGTGATGTATCGGGAAACAAAGCAGCAAAAATACCTGCAGCAGGCAGAACGCATTGCGGCATTTATACTCCATCATCCCAATTTGCCGGCTGATAAAATTCCTTACTGGGATTTTGACCGGCCCGGAGAAGAACGCGATGCCTCTGCTGGAGCGGTAGCTGCTTCCGCCTTGTTTGAACTCAGTAAATATGTTACAAAAAATAAAGCTTCCTATGTCAGCGCTGCCACTACCATGTTGGCAAGCCTGGCCAGTGATGCCTACAAGGCACCGGTTGGAACAAATGGAAATTTTTTGTTAAAACACAGCGTGGGTTCCAAACCCCATAATTCTGAAGTGAATGTTCCGTTGGTATATGCAGACTATTATTACCTGGAAGCTTTGCTTCGTTATCAACAACTAATGCACGGCAAAAAATAACTGGTGTCCGGTTAGCCAGCTTACGAAAAACGAGCCTGGTGGCAATGGGCAACCCTTTTTGTAACGGCTAGCCCCGATACCGAAAATAAGAATAACGATCGCTGAATGGAAGGTAGGTTACGGTGCGGGGATTGGTTACCTGGCACATGACTATCATCGAAAATATAAGCTATGAAAAATGCATTTTCTATTATAGCCGGGATGACACTGCTGGCCATCTTACATACCCACTGTTCCAATACAAGGCAGCCGATACCTCAACCGAACATCCTTCCGGGTAAAATTCCACTTGCCGCTCTCGTTTTTCAAACCGGTTTCGAAGGAAGTTCCACCCTGGTGAACGATTCAAAAAAAATTCCTTCCTTTATTAGCCAGGGCTATGCCATTGATGATATTGTTGGTACAGACCATACATTGCAGGGAAAGAATAACTGGGAGAAGGACCTTGATGACAACCCAGATGGTGGACAGTTTTTAATTGAATATACCGGGGGTGATTCATCACAGCGCTATGTAAAAATCATTCCAGAGCCAGGTAATCCATCCAACCACGTGTTGCATTTTTGGCTCAACGATTCCTGGGAGGCATCTGAGGGTCAGAGAAAAGCACGCATCCAAACAGATATCTATGGTATACCAAAGGGTTTTAAAGAAATTTATCAAACGCAGCGGGTATTTTTAACGGATGATTTTAACGAGCTGAAAAATTATCCTGGAAAATTTAGCTGGCTCACCATTTCCGAGTTCTGGAACAACGAATGGTGGTGGAAGGATGAGCCTCATGGTTTTCGAATAACCCTGGGTTTGGAAAAACCAGTTGCGGGTGAAAGCGATTTATACTTTAAACTGGATGCAGAAAATGCAGGCCAAAAGCAGGTATGGAAAGCAGACAATCTCCCCAAAGTGAAAGTGCCCATCGGTAAATGGTTCACTATGAACTATTACCTGAAGCAAGGCAATAAGGAAACCGGCCGTTTTTACACCACCATCACAACAACAGGTGAACCAACGCAAGTAGTATTTGATGTTACCAATTTCACCCACAATACCTTTGATCCTGCACCCAATGGGTTTACCGGATGGAGCCCGCAAAAATTATACACTTCAAAGGAAATTATTGCCCATGTAAAATCAAAGGGAAAAACATTGCAGGTTTACTGGGATGATTTTAACTTGTGGAGAGAAAAGTAGGCGTATCGAAAGCTTCCATTTACAAAAACAGCAAGACTGATCCAGGTGCAGGCAATATTAGTACAAGGATTGTGATTAAATTACATTAAATCGAAAACAAAAAAATTATTATGAACAGCAACTACAGGAAAAAATGGGGTACTTTATTATGTGGATGTATTTTATTGTTGTTTTGCCATCCTGCCCGTGCACAGCCAATGTTGTTAACCGGCGACTGGAAAATAAGCTTCGAGGACAAAGCAGCATTTGGCAAGGCTGACTATAATGATACCCAGTGGGAAAGCCTGCCTAAGCTAACCTGGTCGGATGACATTAAAAAGACAGCCAACCGTGTATTGTGGATACGTAAAAAAGTGTTTATCCCATCCAGCCTTAAATCCGAATTGAAAAAAACTGGGTTGCTGGTATTAAGCATGGGGAAAATCCTTCAATCAGACAACACCTATCTAAATGGCAAAGTGATTGGTGCTACCGGGTCGGGGGATAGCTATCGCAACTACCTGGTAAACGTGAATGATATTTTATGGGACCAGGAAAACCAGTTAGCCATCCGGGTTGGGCATTGGGGTAATTTCCGCATGTCGGAGGTACCCACCTTTAAGGCCGCTTCCCCTGCCCATTTTTTTAAATATGGAACAGGGTTAAAAGAAAGCGATTCAAAGGCCGCTATTGTAAATAAGGCACACGTTTACCAGTTATACGTTACCAATCTTTCTCCAAAAAATGTGGGGGGTCAGGCTACCGCCGAATTCTATAATGCAGCTGGTAAAAAACTGCACACCATTCAAAAAGACATTCAATTACAGGTGGGGAAAAATGCCCTGGACTTTGCATACCAGTCGCCTGTCCCATTGGTCAAAATTGTGTATACCATTTCATTGCCTGCATATGGGTTTACTACCACCTGGAACGGCGTGTTTGGCTATCAAAATTTGGTATACCGCAAGGTTACACCTGTAGTTGCTTACAAAGCTCCCCAGCAATATCACCCTGCCAATTTAAATCAGCAACAGGTGACAGGCTGGTTAGGCGAAAAATTAACTGCCAATATACAACAACGGCTGCGAAAGGCCGATGAAGACGCTATGCTGGCTGGCTTTATCAACCGGCCCGGAAGCCACTCCTGGATTGGGGAACACATAGGTAAATTCCTTGAAGCGGCTTGTAATGCCTATGACAATTCAGGCGATCCGGCACTTAAATCTCAACTTGATCGTAGTGCCCAACAACTGATTGCGGCACAGTTACCGGATGGTTACCTGGGCACTTATGAAATGGATAGCCATTGGACGAGTTGGGATGTTTGGTCGCACCGGTATGATATGATGGGCCTACTGCGTTATTACGAGCTTTCCGGCTTTCAGCCTGCGTTGAACGCTTCTGAAAAAATTGGTGAGCTGATAATGAAAACATTTGGCAGTGAGGCCGGACAGCGCGATATCGTAAAAGCCGGTGGCCACG
>JBBQOJ010000350.1:0-4401 GCA_038330815.1 Chitinophagales bacterium
GAAGACCAGCTCCCCGTTATTTGTGTTAGTGCAGCAGAGGGCGATAAAGAATGGACATTTTACATTCGTGACAATGGTATCGGCATCCCCAAAGAAAATTTTGAAAACATATTTGAACTGTTTAGCCGCCTGCACACCGAAGAAAAAATTGACGGCACCGGCATTGGTTTATCGGTTTGTAAAAAAGCAGCAGAAAATCATGGTGGCAGGATTTGGGTTGATTCGGAAGAAGGCATATTTACCCAGTTTAGCTTTACCATTCCAAAACCTGCATTGCCTAAAAATCAAAGCAGGACTGAGCGGTAGTTATCGGAAATAAGGCTGGCAAAGTTCAGCATATTCAATAAATGGAAAGGATCAAAAAAGTAAATGCTGGAACAGCACAATAAAAAAAGCTGGTGAACATTAAATACCAGGCAGGCAATTTTAGTATGAATAGGATATGTAAAAACCGATGACCCAAGCCGGCAAATTAAAGTGTGCAATGAAATCAATAAAATGTTGTAGAATTAAATTGTGAATGCAACTTTTTTATCAATCCGATGGCTACCTGATCTGGTGGCCATCAATGATTTTAGAAGGGTGATTTATATTATTTATTTAAATCTGCAGCCGGGCCCACCTGGTAAATGCCGGATCGAAATCCATGAATTTTAGGATTGCTGCTTTCCTTCTCAAGTATTTGTAATAAGTGTTGGCAATGCGGTAAGGCCTTCGCCTTGGCTCGTGCCCCCGACGTGTCTCTGCTGCCCCCCGGCTTTAATGGGACGCGACTATTATAAATGTACCCAAAACAGTCCCTCCCCATCGGCCAAAAGGTTATCTTTGCCTGCCTCCTTTATATTAACTGTGCTTAAACATGGGGAAATCAAGTGTAGGTGGTCATTTCCTGCTTTATGCTTTCTGATTTTTTTGCTGTTGCTAATGCTGAAAATAATGAGGAAGATTCCAACTTTATTTTTTATAGTTATTTTTTTTACCATGCTGCGGCTGGCAGCTATTGACAATCCGGCCGATCCATATTTCCTGCAACACTATGATAACAGGAACGGACTTTCCAACAGTTCCATCAACCACCTATTTAGGGATTCAGATAATTTGTTGTGGGTGGCTACCTGGGACGGCCTAAACATGTATGACGGTAACACTTTTCATGTATTTAATTATAATAAAGAAAATGATTTCAAAAGTATAGGAAGCAATGTTATCCTGCATGTTACAGAAGACAAACGTGGCAATATATGGGTCACCACAATTGAAGGCATTTCACGCTTTGAAAAACATACTGGTAAATTTTATAATTATTTTTACAACCAATACCAACAGGGCAGGGTAAGCGAGCAGGAGTATGCGCTTGCAGTAGATACCGCGGGAAGGGTATTTTGCCTGAATCAAAAATCGGGGCTCAGCCGGTATGATGTAAAGGCAGATACATTCCGTAGCTGCGGATTACCTCAGCAAAATTCGGCCATCACCAAACTGGCCTTTGATGAAGCCAACAGGTTATGGCTGTTAAATACGAAAGGTGTGCTGGAGGTTTATTCCGAAAGCGAACAACAATTTAAAAAGGTACGCACGTTCCGGGAAAAGGAGGTTATTGTTAATTTCTTTCATGTAAACCACCAGTTTTTCTTCAGCACGGCCAACAATCAATTGTTTACGATTCCCCACGGCACATTCATTCAAAAGCCCCTGGTGCAAATGGAATACGCCATTACCTCCATGATTCATTATAAAGAGAACTACCTGCTGGCATGGTCCTCAAAAGGATATGGCGTATATGATCTCAACTTTCAGTTATCCTCCTTTCTCCAGAAGGAGACGGCGCAAATGCAGGATGTAAGGGTTACTTCCTGGGCGTTGGGAAGTGAAGACATTTTATGGTATGGCACGGATGGAAACGGTATCATCAAAATTTACCCCAAAACTAAATCTTTCGGCACCATTACCACTTCAGACAACGGGATGCCTTACAATAAATCGGTAAGGTCATTTTGTGAGGCCAACGGTGATTTGTGGATAGGAACCAAAGGAAGCGGAATTATTGGTATTCAAAATTTTTGGTCTGGTGCGGTAAATGAGCATAAAAGACAATATTTCATGGCTCCCGACAAGTTGGATAATAATTCCGTATATATATTAAAAAAGGGAAATGATGGACTGTTATACATTGGAACGGATGCGAAAGGAATCGGCGTATATGACCTTAAAAGCAAGCAATTTTATAAGTGGCAGGATATTAATGGGTATGCGGCTCATCCGGAATTTGGATCGGTTTATGCCATCAGCCAGGATTCTGATCATTCATTGTGGTTAGGTACCAGCGGTTTTGGTTTGATACACCTGAAGATCACCCGAGAGTCCCCGGGCCGGCTTTCCCTTGCATTCCTGGAGCAGTTCACCTTTAATAACAGCGATAAAGGACCGGCAAATGATATCATATATGCCCTTGCGGATGGAGACAAAAATCACTTATGGATTGGCTGCCGGTATGGCGGCCTTAGCCTGCTTGATAAAACTACGCTGGTATTTAAAACATTTAAGGCACAAACCTATGATGGAAGCCTGTCCAACAATGATGTGCTATCCCTTTTTAAAGACAGTCGTAACAGGATATGGATCGGCACCAGCTATGGCCTAAACCAGCTCAACAATTCGGATGCGTCCGTGGAAGCACCCCTTTTTCAAAAATTGACTACCGCCAATGGATTGCCCAACAATACCATTCATGCCATTGAAGAAGACAGCCTGGGGAATATTTGGGTGAGTACCAATAAAGGACTGGCAAAAGTGAACCAGTCAGAAGGTAAAGTTTCAAATTACCAGCAATCAGACGGGCTTCAAAGCAATGAGTTTTGTGACGGGGCTGTATGGAAGGATCAAAAGGGCCATCTTTTTTTTGGAGGAACCTACGGATTCAATCATTTTCTGCCTCATAATATACAAAAATCGGGCTGGCAACCTAACCTGCTTTTATCCGGCATTTTGATCGGAGGTAACGATATCGCCGAAAATAGTTTTCGTGTACTGGATCCCGGTAGTAACAGGCCGCTGGATTTTTCAATTGGCAGAAAGGATAATTATTTTCAACTGGAGGTAAAAGCCATTAGTTTTTTAAATTCCGAAAAATGTGCGTATGCGTTTTATTTGGAAGGATATGATAAAACATGGCATTTTGCAGGTACCTATGGAAAAATCGTGTACAGTAATATTTTGCCTGGTAATTACACCTTAAAAATAAAATGGAGTAATGGTGATGGCATCTGGACCACCGGCATGCCTTTATTGAATCTTGAAGTGAAACAGTATTTCTGGCTTAGTTTCTATGCATGGCTATTGTATGCAGGTATTGTGACGGTGCTGGTATATATATGGTATGGGTACAGGAAAAATAAGCTGGAAATAAGACGGCAACTGGCTGTGGAGCATTTGCTGCGTGAAAAGGAAGAAGCCATACACCAGAACCGGTTGGGCTTTTTTACCAATATAGCGCATGAACTGCAAACACCCTTAACCCTCATCATGGGCAGTGCCGAACGGTTTTTGGACAAAACGGTTGCTTCAAAAGAACAAAAAGATAAGCCCTATTTTATATCACTGATCCATCAGCAGGCATCCAGGCTAACCTACCTTGTACACCAGTTAATGGAATTCAGGAAAGTGGAGGCCGGCTTCTTTAAGAACCAGTTTAGCTATCTGAATATATCCGAATTGCTGCAAAACCTGGCAGCGCCCTTTGTTTCGCTAAGCGAACAAAAAAAGATGGAATATGATTTGAATATTGCCGGGGGTATGACAGGCTGGATCGATAAGGACAAATTGGAAAAGATTATTTTCAACCTCTTATCCAATGCCTTTAAGCATTCCGGAAAAAATGAACAGGTCACTTTTTCCGCTCACGAGAATAAAGATACCGGCGAGCTGGAAATAGCGATCGCAAATTCGGGTGCCGGGCTGCCGGCAGGAAACTTAGACCAGTTATTTGACCAGTTCTATGTAGTAAATCCTACTACTTCCGACAGTAAAAAATTTGGAACAGGGATCGGTCTTGCATTTACGCGGCAATTGGTTACGCTGCTCAATGGCCGGATCAAAGTGGCAAGTGAAAATGAACGGATCACCTTTAGGGTATACCTGCCGTTAGTTGCTGATCATCCGGAAGGGTTACATGCAAACAATGCGCCTGCCCTTAGCGATAAGCCTTCTTATTTGTATCAGACCATCACGGCTTATGCCGGGCAGGTTCATGGGATATCCTCCCTGGAGAATAATAAACAGTGCATCATAGAAAATTTGCAGGGGAATAAACGTAAAAATATCCTCATCGTGGAGGATGACCCGGATATCCGCTATTTATTGAAAGATTTGCTGAAAGATGATTACATCGTATGTGAAGCAGCC
>JBBQOJ010000351.1:0-4383 GCA_038330815.1 Chitinophagales bacterium
TTCGCAAATGCTGGGATTAGCCAGTCATGGGCCGGATGGTAGTATTGTTTTTACAACCAATATATCAGAAAGGATGCGTATTACCGGAATGGGAAATGTAGGTATTGGCACCACTACCCCCAATGCACCCCTGCAACTTTCAAATACAGAGGCCAACAGAAAATTGGTATTGTTTGAATCAGGCAACAACAACCATCAATTTTCTGGATTAGGTACTAATGGTGGATCGCTTCGGTACCAGGTATCTTCAACAGCGGCGAATCACATTTTTTATGCCGCGGAGGATGCTAACACGAGCCGTGAATTAATGAGCATTCGGGGCAATGGAAATTTAGTGATTAGTGGTGAGATAGAGAATCCGGCATTTGTTCCATTCCCTTCAGGAATTTTTGTAAACCAAATTGCTTTTAATAATTGGGACCACCAGGCAGGATACCGAAAAGATAAAATGGGAATGGTTCAATTGCGTGGCAGGTTTATATTAAACGCCAGAGCAACGAATCAAAATTGTCCTTTATGTGAATATTCCATTGGAGAACTGCCTGAAGAATATGCCGCAATAAAAAGTTATTATTTTGCTATTGCTGCCGAATGGGGGGGTACCCAACTAAGAGTCAATGGAAGAGATTTATCGGTTCGATTTCCGTTGGGGTCGCAGGATAAATGGATTAGCCTCGATGGGGTTTCTTTTAAGCAGGGATTATAAAACGACTTTATAACCTGTTAATACTTCATCCATTGCAATAACATTATAGACAATTGAAGCCCTTCCTGCCATTGTCATATCCATCTGACAGTCCCTCAAACAGGGTGGTATTCTTTACGATACCTTCTTATTTTAATTGTCAAATAAATGTCATACCCAAAAGTCGCCACCTCATGCGAATTGATGTTATTTCACATACAACTATGCGTTTGCTAAAAAAAAATACCGGCACCACCCTATGGATATTAATAACCGGTGTGCTGGTCGTGATTATTATTTATCTCTATTTTGAGGGTAGAAACGCCTGTTAGTAAAAGCGGATTGTATTTGTAAAGTTTGTTAACATCTGAATTTTATGAGAATATTCTTAAAGCATAAGGCTCGAAAATATCTACGACTACGATTATCGTTAGTTATTGCCTTGGTTATGCTAGTCAATACAGGAGCCTGGTGTCAATTTATTCAATTTTGTTATCGGGATGCAGATGGGGATGGCTTTGGAAATCCCTCCGTATCGCAACTGGCGGGCATATTCGGTTGTAGTACCGGGTGGGTATCTGATAACAGGGATTGTAATGACTCCGATAAGAATATAAACCCGTTAACCGTTTGGTGGCGGGATAATGATGGCGACTTATGTCATGCCAACCAAAGCATAACCAGTTGCACCAGGCCTTTAGGTTATATCCTCATTATAGAAAGCCGCGGACTCGATTGCGATGATTTTAATGCTACAGTTGGCTTAGCACAGCTTTATTATAAAGACGCTGATGGTGATGGTTTTACAGGAAATCTTGATCAAACTGGAGAGTTTTTCTTTTGTACTCCAACGCCTGGTTATATTAGGGCGGATAAACGTGCATTAATCTGGAAATTCATTGCGGGAGCTTGGTATTCTTTTTATATTCGAGACTGCAACGACAACAATCCTCTTGAATTTCCCGACCAAAAATGGTATCCTGATAGCGACAATGATGGATTTGCATCAACGCTTACGCCACTGATTCAATGTCTTCGACCCACGGGCTACAAAGCGTTAGTCGAATTGAAATCCACGACGGCTGTGGATTGTGCAGATAATGATGTGCAGGTTTTTCCCAGGTACTGGTACAAAGATGAAGATAATGATGGTTATACAAATGGAGAAAACTTGTATAGTTGTGTGCAGCCAAATGGGTACAAACTACTTACAGCTTTTATAGGTGGGCTCAGGTTTATTGACTGTAACGATAAGGATGCTTCTGTCTATACCGACCAGGTTTGGTATTTAGATGAGGATGTGGATCGCCATGGTAAAAATCAATTCATTGGTGGCACTATTTTGGTATCCTGCCAGCGACCAACGGGATATTTTTCAGCGTCGGAATTATTATCACTAAACGATTGCGACGACCAGCGGGCCACGGTATATCCCGGTGCCCCCGAATTATGTGATGGGCTCGACAATGATTGTGATGGTGCTATTGACGAAGGATTTATTTGCGGCAATATCATCTATATTAATTGGCAAGCCACCGGCCTCAACAACGGCGCTAGTTGGGCCAATGCATTTACCTCGCTATACGATGCCATGCAGTTAGCGCCATTGCCTGGAAAGATGGAGTTTTGGGTGGCAAAAGGTACTTATACACCATGGCTCACAGGAGGCGGGGGCGATAATCGTGATCTGAGTTTTGTGCTGCGAAATAACCTCACGATCTACGGTGGTTTTGTAGGTAACGAAACCCAAATCGGCCAGCGCAATCCCAGGTTGAATGAAACGATACTCTCTGGTGAAATACAAGGAACAGGCGACATTTTTAATACCAACAATAGCCAGCATGTGATTACCGCCGCAGGGGTAGATAATACCGCGGTGTTGGATGGGTTTACCATTACCCGCGGCTACAGCGATAATACGGCAGGCGGACTGTATGTTACGGCCGGCGGACAGCCGCTTGTTCGTCAATGCATTTTTAAAAACAATTATGCCCTTAATCATGGAGGTGCCGTTTCCAATTTTGGTGCAGCGCCCATATTTGTTGACTGCCTTTTTTTCAACAATACTTCCAATTTTGGTGGGGCGATGTTTAATACCAATTCGGGTGCATCGCTTGTCAATTGCACGGTGGCCAATAATACGGCACCCAATGGTTCCGGTATTTTCAACCAAACCAACTCGGTTAGTTTTTTACTCAACACTATCGTGTGGGGAAATGTGATGAGCAGTACGGCCACGAGTACCCCGCAGGTGCAGTACAGCATTGTGCAGGGTGGCGCAGCCGGCACAGGCAACCTCAGCCTCGATCCCCGTTTTGAAAACGCGGCAACTGGCAATTTCAAACCCAGCCCATGCAGCCCGGCTATTGACGCCGGCAGCCCCACGTTGCTGGTGTCTAATAAAGACCTCGATTACCAGGGCAGGCCTTATCCATTTACCCGAATTGATATGGGCGCTTTTGAATACCAGGGTACACCGGGCGGAGCCTCGCTTGCGCTCCACCTGGATGCCGACACTAAATTGATGAGTAGTGGCCGGTATATTTTTAATGTGCCGGGCCCTTGCCGCCTTATTGCTGCAGCCGAAGTAGCCGGCGCAAACCCCGCTGGCGGAAATGTAAAAGCTACCGCATTTGTCCGCGAAAGTGCGTTTGAATTCAACCAGTCACTTTTTGCCCGCAGGTCGTACGAATTAGTTGCACAAAACGACCCAAACAAAGTAACCGCACGGCTCACTTTATATTTTAGTCAGCAGGATTTTTTGGATTTTAATCAAAACCTGGCCGGTCAATTTCTGGCCATGCCCTATGGCGATCAGGATAAGCAAGCCATCAGTCAACTCCGCATTTACCACTACACCGGTGTTAATGGCTCCGGCAATCCTGCTGCCTATACCGGCAGGGTGCAGATTATTGATCCGATAGATTCCAACATTATATGGAATAAGAACGCCAACCGCTGGGAAATAAGTTTTGATACCCGGGGTACGGGTGGTTATCTGCTTAGCACTGGTGCCGATTTAAAAGTATGTCCCGGTGCAATTATCACTTTGTATAATAATTTTTCCGATATTTTTCCGAATGTGCAATGGCAGGTAAATGCCGGGGAGGGCTTTGTGAATGTTGCGAACAACCAAATGTATAGCGGGGCGCAAGCCAAAACGCTTGTGATAAGCCAAACAGGCACCCATATGCAGGGTTGGAAATACCGCAGTGTGGTAAGCGGTGTGTACTTTTCTGCAGCTTACACCCTTTTCTTTGACCGCAATTGGACAGGCGATGAAAATACCGCATGGAATAATCCTAAAAACTGGTGTTGCAATACGATGCCCGACGAAAACACACCAGTGATTATCCAAAATAATACGTACAATTTTCCTTTGGTAAATGTAAATGCGGTCATCCGGGCATTGTACATTTATCGCGGTGCGCAAATATCGGTCGGCAGCGGCATTAATTTATCCCTGCAAGAAAAGTCTGGAAATTAGGGAGGCAGCTCAGCATAAGAGGGTACAGTGAGGAAGAGCCTTGCCGATTTGGTAATTCAAAGGCCGCTGAACAACCCCGGCTATCAATGTCGGTATCAAAATGAACTTGCTACCTTGACGAAGGCGCAGGTATAATTATTAATGACAGAAATATGCGCTTTGCTTTGCGAAATGATTTAGCTATTTATGGTGGTTTTGCGGGTACTGAAAC
>JBBQOJ010000352.1:0-4377 GCA_038330815.1 Chitinophagales bacterium
ACTACACCATTATTTATAAAAAGATAAATTATGGCCGTAGTGAAAATGGTATTGAACTTGCCTTTCTGAATAAAAAATTTACACCGGAGGAAGTGGCCGCATTTAACCGGCTGTTTGAAAAATACTATTTCCCGCGTACTGAAATCAATATCCTTCAAGACCTGAACGAACTCACCTCTACGGATATGAAGGAGGTGCTGGACCAGATCAACATGGAAGATATCAGGATAAAAGAACTGGAAAAAAAGATTGAACAGTTAAGCAATTTATCCAGTAACGACAACCGCCAGTTGCTGCGGGAAATCCGGGCTATGGATACCAATATCCTGCGGCTCTCAACGGGTTATTTAATGGGGGCTTTTGTAGCAAAAAATAATAGCATCCGAACCGACTCCCTGTTTTCTGTACAGGTGTTTACCAATGGTAAATTTAACCAGCGTACTGACTATACCGACCGGTTGGCAAAGCTAATACAGCTAAGGGTACGCAAGGATACTATGCAGATAAAGTTTATCAGGAACTAAAAGCGCCAGGTAATCAATTTGATCGGAGATTGGCACAGGTACAATTCCCCGTTAATGGTATTCTAATCTCCTTTTAACCTTTCCTAAATAACAATTCACTAAATTTGCAGTTGTACATCCTGGTACCCTACCTCATTTTATCCCACCCGTCCTCGTGTTAACCTGCCATTATTAATAGATTAAATAAATTTTTATGATGTTTAGAACCCGTCCGGGCAGGCAAATAGGTAATATAATATTGCTGTCTGTATTGTTATTATTTTTTAATTCCTGTGCCAGGAAAATGCAATTTTTGCAGTCGACCATTGTGCCCGGTGCTGAGGGCAGGGCGAGGGTAAAAAAAGACAATAATGGCAACCACGCCATCCAGGTTAAAATAAAACACCTTATTCAACCTGATAATTTAATACCCGCCCAACGCACTTACGTGGTGTGGATGGAGAGTAACCAAAGTACCGTAAAAAACCTGGGACAGTTGAAAAGCTCAAAGGGCTTGTTTTCAAAATCGTTTAAAGGAACACTTACTACCGTAAGCCCATTTGAACCCCGCCGCATTTTTATTACGGCGGAAGCGGATGGCGCCATAGTGTATCCATACGGACCGCCGGTATTAACGACCGGAACACATTATTAACCGCGCAAAACTACCCGTTAACGTTTCAGCGGTTACCTGGTAGTTTTGCCACCCTTTATTATCCGCATATTACGTTTACGGCTATTCACTTTATGGGTTGTCGTTACCCGTTTATGCCTGGCATTACTATTATTCAACTGCATAGTACTGTTTAAGCGGCTATGCAATCACCAAATAAAACAACATGGATAATACGCTTCACCCGACAAAACCTGCCTCGCCTGCTATCCCGGCAACGCGTTATTCATTTAGCCGGAACCAATTATTGGTAACTGGAATAGTAATGCTTTTGCTATTGGTAACACTTTGGATATGGAAGAACATGGAAATAAAAGCGCTAACCAGGCAACATGCGGAACGGGAACAACAAATGGCAATGCAGTCAGCCGCAGTGCTGGATACTGCCCAGCAGCATTTTTTGGCACTGCTGGCCAAGCCTTATGTGTGGGCAATCAGAACGGAAATGATGCAGGGCAACCTGGCGCAGGTTAACTTGTACGGGCACGATTTGGTAAAAGAGAAAAACATGGTATCGGTCATGGTGACTGATCCAGGTGGCAAAATTGTTGCTGCAACTGATAAAAAATTTGAAGGCACCCCGGTGTCTGCTTTACAATTACCGTTGCAATTAGACAGGGATAGCACGATGGTAAGTAAACTGCCCAACCAACAGTACCTGGTGGTTTCGCCCATCATGGGCTTTAACAGCAAACTGGGTGCGCTTATTATTCAATATGCGCCAAATAAATCGTCACTGCCCTAACGCTAAAAAGGTAAGCAGGTAATGATTAATTATGGTACATAACAACCCGCAACTTCTTCTAATACAATTCTAATTTAACCTTAATGCATCACTAATAAAGGATGGTTACCTTAATCGAAATTTTTGTATGCCAGCCTCTTTTCAACATATCCTGTTGCCGATTGATTTTTCGGAGGCAGGTGGTAATTCCCTTACAACAGCCATCCATTTGTGTAAGTTGCACCAGGCGGTATTGCACCTGGTACATGTGGTAGAAAACAATTATTTTGTTACTGCGCCGGAACCCGGTATCGCCATATCGGCAATTGCAGAAGATATTGAAAAGCAGGCAGACGAGAAGTTGCAGGAATTATATAAACAGCTTATACGAAGCCATCCTATTGTAATTAAGTTGCATTTGCCTACCGGTATACCCTACGAGGAAATATGCCGCTTGGCCGCTGATATACCAGCGGCACTGATAGTAATGGGAACCCATGGCGCCTCCGGCGTAAAAGAATTTTTAATGGGCACCACTGCATTTAGTGTAATCAAACATACGGCTATTCCGGTGTTGACCATTCCTGCGCATTTTAGTAAAGCGGTTTTTACAAAAATTCTTTTCCCTGTTCGTCCGGTACCTGGCATTGAGGCGAAATACCGCTTTGTTACCACTTTTTTGTACCAACAAACTGCTGATATCCATATCGCGGTGTTATGCCTGCCCGGGGAGGAGGCCTTGCTGCTGCAATATAAAACCGAATTAAATGAAATTATTGAAGAAGCGGAACACACCCAGCATAGCTGCACCAAAGCTTTTGGTGAATGTAAAAATTTTGCCACCCGGGTGTTGGAAATGGGAAAGGAGCAGGTGGCAGACCTGATTGTAATTAATGCTACCCTTGATTACAACTGGACCCAGTTTTTTACCGGCCCCTATACCCAGCAAGTGGTGAATCATTCCACCATTCCCGTGCTGAGTTTCCGTCATACGGGGGGTGACGCTGGTGATACCAGCCTGGAGATAAGCCACCAGCCTGCCTCCCGAAAAACACAGGAATAGTGCCTGCCATGTTGTAAACTTCCCGCAGGTTTGGTGGCCGCCCTGTTCAGTAACCATTGGCACTGCCTTGGTGCACGTATAATTGTCGCTGGTTGGTGAAGACACCAGCCAGGGGAGGTAGCCGTGGGCGGGGTCCCCACCGCCCACCTGGTGTAAATAGAAAGCGACAATTATAAATGCACCCACTGCCTTTGTCAATCATCCTTATTACCTTTAATGCTATTGATTTACAGGTTGGCTGTGGCATTAAAAATTAATACCGCCCGTTCGCCAACAAAAAGATCAATAAGTAAGATTTATCACCTAATAAAATTATGTATGGATACAGGATTAATAGAAGTAAAAAGTTTAACAATAGAAGATTACCAAACTTTAAAGTCGTCGATGATACAGGCGTATGCAAGTTTGGGTGGACAGTTCTGGAAAGAAGAGGCGCTTAAAAAATTAATTAAAAAATTTCCTGCGGGCCAAATCGTTATACTACACAATGGAAGCGTGGTGGGCTGTGCCTTATCGATTTTGGTTAACTACGAAAAATTTGGTGACAACCATAGTTACCGCGACATCACCGGTAATTTTAGTTTTGAAACCCACGATCCTAAAGGAGACACCCTGTATGGAATTGAAATATTTGTGCATCCCGATCACCGCGGATTGCGGTTGGCGAGACGGCTGTACGATGCCAGGAAAATGCTGTGCGAGCAACTTAATCTAAGAATGATTTTAGCGGGTGGCCGCATTCCCAAATACGGCATGTATGCAGATGAACTTTCCCCGGCTAATTATATTGACAAGGTAAAAAGAAGGGAAATCTACGACCCTACCCTAACCTTCCAGCTGGCGAATGATTTCCAGGTTAAAAAGGTAATAAAAAATTATTTGCCGGAAGACAAGGAGAGCCGTGGTTTTGCTACGCTGCTGGTTTGGCACAATGTTTACCACGACACCGAAAAAAACATCCTGCTGCGCAAAAAAGACATCGTTCGTATTGGCCTGGTACAATGGCAGATGCGGCCCTATTATAAAACAGAAGACCTGTTAAAACAAGTGGAATATTTTGTAGATGCGGTAAGTGATTATAAATCAGATTTCATTCTCTTTCCCGAATTGTTTAATGCACCATTGATGGTACGGTTTAATGATATGGACAGCCGTCATGCCATCCGAGAATTATCGCAGTTTACGGCCGGTATTGTGGATACCATGAGCAAGATGGCCGTATCGTACAATGTTAACATTATTGCCGGCAGCATGCCAGAAATCAGGGACGGCAAGGTATACAACGTATCGTATGTACTGCAACGCAACGGCCGCATTGATAGTGTTTGCAAAATCCATATCACCCCTTCGGAGGAAGATGACTGGCATATACAGGGCGGTAATGAGATAAAGGTAATCGAAACGGATGCCGGCC
>JBBQOJ010000353.1:0-4375 GCA_038330815.1 Chitinophagales bacterium
GCAATCAAACCGCCCATGCAGCGCAGGGGCAGGAAGCAGGAAACGAAAATAAAATACCGGCTACTTTTTTGTGTGCAGGAGTAAAAGGATAGCGGCGATAAACTTAAAATGTAAACAATGATGACGAATACGAAAACGATCAGTTTCTCCGTGGATGAACAGGGCTATTATGGCCAGTTCGGTGGTGCATTTATACCGGAAATGTTGTATCCCAATGTAAAACAATTGCGGGAGCAATACCTGCAAATAATGTATGAACCTGCTTTTCAACAGGCATTTCAACAATTGCTGCGAGATTACGTGGGTAGGCCCACCCCGCTGTACCTGGCAGAGCGCCTCAGCAATAAACACGGGGCATCCATCTTTTTTAAAAGAGAGGATCTTTGCCATACCGGGGCCCATAAAATAAATAATACCATCGGCCAGATATTACTGGCAGAGCGCCTGGGTAAAAAGAGGATCATTGCGGAAACCGGTGCCGGACAGCATGGGGTGGCTACGGCTACCGTATGTGCGCTAAAAGGCCTGGAATGCATCGTGTATATGGGCGAAAAAGACATCGAACGCCAGGCTCCCAATGTGGCACGGATGAAGATGCTGGGCGCCACGGTGATTCCCGCAACCAGCGGTAGCAAAACGCTGAAAGATGCTACCAATGAGGCCATTCGCGACTGGATCAACCACCCGGAAGATACCCACTACATCATTGGCAGTGTGGTAGGGCCGCATCCCTACCCGGATATGGTGGCCAAATTTCAAAGCGTTATCAGCCAGGAAATTAAACAACAACTACTGGAAAAAACCGGCAGTGAATTACCTACCCACGTGATTGCCTGTGTAGGCGGTGGTAGCAATGCTGCCGGGGCTTTTTATCATTTTCTCAACGACTTATCAGTAAAACTGGTAGCAGTGGAAGCGGCCGGCTGTGGCATTACCAGCGGTATGAGTGCGGCCACTACGCAACTAGGCAAACCGGGGATATTGCACGGCAGTAAAAGCTTGCTGATGCAAACGGAAGATGGCCAGGTGGTGGAACCGCATAGTATTTCGGCCGGATTGGATTACCCGGGTATCGGGCCACTACATGCGCACCTGTATACCAGCGGCCGGGGAACTTTTATGAGTGCCACCGATGAAGAGGCATTGGCTGCTGCTTTTGATATCACCAAAACAGAAGGCATCATTCCCGCATTGGAAACCGCCCATGCTTTTGCGGTGCTTAAGGACATCCACTTTGCACCCAAAGATGTGGTGGTAATTTGCCTCAGCGGGCGTGGAGACAAAGACATGGCCACTTACATGAATTACATCAGCTGAACCTGGCAAACGATCATATCCGCATGCTTCCTTTCGAAGAAAAGCTGGCCCATCATTTCAGCCGCCTCAATACGCAGTGGCTGCAACGCTATTTTCAATTGGAGCTTGCTGATATGGAAATGCTGAATAACCCGGAAAGCTATTTTATTAGCAAGGGAGGATTGATCTTTTTTGCAGCCATCAACAACTAGATCGTGGGCACGTTTGCCTTGATCCGCGAACCGGGGCAGGTATTTGAACTGTCGAAGATGGCGGTGGGGAAGGGTTCCAGGGAAAAAATATCGGGCATAGGATGATGGAATTTTGTATCGCCCGGTACCATGAATTACAAGCCAAAAAAATTATTCTTTATTCCAATACGTTATTGGGCCCGGCCATTCATTTATATAAAAAATTTGGCTTTACCGAAGTGCCTCTCACGGGTGCTATATTTAAACGGTCCAATATAAAAATGGAATTGATAATACATGCACTATGAACAGAATTGACCAGCTATTTCAACAGAAGAAAAAAGGGGTATTAAATGTGTATTGTACTGCCGGTTTTCCGCGGCTGGACAGTACCCTACAGGTGTTGTCCGCCTTACAAGCCCACGGTGCCGACCTGATCGAAATTGGCATGCCTTATAGTGATCCGTTGGCCGATGGCCCGGTGATTCAACAAAGCAACCTGGTGGCGTTAGACAACGGGATGAGTATTGCCGTGCTGTTTCAGCAATTGACATCCTGTCGAGATACCATCCATGTACCATTGGTATTGATGGGGTATATGAATCCCATTTTGCAATACGGCCTTGAGAAATTTTGCGCTGCCGCCCAGGCCGCCGGTGTAGACGGGGTCATCCTGCCCGACCTGCCAATGTTTGAATTTGAAACCGAGTACCGCCAATTATTTGAAAAATACCAGTTGCGCTTTATTTTTCTCGTAACACCAGAAACGAGCGAAGAGCGGATCAGGAAAATTGATGCCCTTTGCAGTGGTTTTTTGTACGCCGTATCATCTTCCTCCACCACTGGCAACAATAAAGCCATTGAGGAACAGGAAGATTATTTTAAACGGCTGCAGGGGATGGAGCTTGGCAACCCCATCCTGGTAGGCTTTGGTATTAAAGATCGGGCAACTTTTAAGGCCGCTTGCAGGCATAGCAATGGCGCCATAATCGGTAGTGCCTATATTCGTGCTATTGAAAAGAGTGCCGTTATTGACGTTACTACTAAAGAATTCCTAAATAGTATCCTTCACTGATAAACTCTGCCTGAAAAAAATTAAATTGCACCTTCAAAAGAATTGTATGAATAAAATATTACTGTTAACGCTATTGTTACCCTGCGTGGCGCTGGCCCAGGTAAAGCAACCTGTAAAAAAAGTGGCTCCTGCCAGTACAACACAAAAAGCCGCCGACGGATTTGTAATTAATGGCACGGTAACCGGTTTCCCGGAGGGCACCAAAGTGGCCCTGCTAAATGGCCAAACCGGTGCACCAGAGGCTGAATCCACCGTTATTAAAAATAATTTTGTTTTCAAAGGAAAGGTAGAAACCCCCGACTTTAAGATCATTCTTTTCAACAACCAACCTCCTTACATTACTATGTTTCTTGATAACAGCATGGTAAAAGTAGTCGCCAAAAGCGAGGCGTTGGAAACAGCGGTCATCACCGGCTCCCCTTCACACGAAGATTTTAATCGCTTCACTACTGCCCTGGCGCCATACCAGCAGGCCTTTGCAGAAGATGCTCCCTACGATAGTGCGGCGATGGCAGGGGCACTTCGTACTACGGCCGATTTTGTAAAACAGCAACCCAGTTCTTTTATTGCCCCGCTGGCGGTGATCCGGTATAGCCAGCTTTCGGATGAAACTACGGAAGTTGAGGAATTGTATAAACTGTTGGCCCCGGCAGTAAAACAATCCCCCATGGGTGGCTATGTGGCCCAGCAAATTGAGGAATCAAAGAAAAATGCTATTGGAACCGTGTTGGCCGATTTTACCCAGGCAGATACCACCGGCAAACCAGTTAGCCTTGCCGCCTATCGTGGTAAATATGTGTTGATCGATTTTTGGGCCAGTTGGTGCAAACCCTGCCGCCAGGAAAACCCCAACGTTGTAGCTAACTATAATAAGTTTAAGGATAAAAATTTTACGGTACTTGGTGTTTCCCTCGACAAAACAAAACCCGCCTGGGTGGAGGCCATTCATATGGATGGACTTAACTGGGGCCATGTAAGTGACTTACAGGGATGGACAAACGCAGTAGCGCAGCAATTCGGTATCGTAAGTATCCCGCAAAATTTCCTGATAGGCCCTGATGGAAAAATAATCTCTAAAAACCTCCGTGGTCCTGCGTTGGAACGCAAGCTTTCGATGCTGTTAAAGTAAAGGTTACACCTTTTAAAAGGTGTAACCTTTAACGGTGTTCGCCAAAAACTTTTCGCAGTTCATCCGAAATTTCGCCCAGGGTACAATAGTTTTCTACTGCTTCAATTACCAGTGGCATCAGGTTATCCGTGCCGCGGGCCGCAGCCTGGATGGCTGCCAGGCATTCGGTTACTTTTTTCTTATTGCGCTTCGCTTTAAGGGCGTCCAGCCGGGCAGTTTGTTCAATGCGGATATCATCGTCTATCTTAAAACCGGGGGTAACAAATTTCTCGCCCGAGGTGAATTTATTTACGCCCACAATTATTTTTTCTCCGCTCTCCACCTGGCGTTGGTAGTCATAGGCGCTTCGGGCAATTTCGTCCTGCATATAGCCCTGTTCAATCGCCGCTACACTGCCACCCATGGCGTCGATGGTGTTAATTATTTCCCAGGCCTTTGTTTCCACTTCTTTCGTGAGATTTTCAATAAAATAACTGCCTGCCAGCGGATCGGCGGTATCCGCGGCACCGCTTTCAAAAGCCACAATTTGTTGGGTACGCAGCGCAATACCGGCTGCTTGTTCGGTAGGCAGGCTCAGCGCTTCATCGTAACCGTTGGTATGCAGGCTTTGCGTACCGCCTAACACCGCGGCCAGGGTTTGAATGGTCACCCTCGAAATATTATTCAGGGGTTGCTGGGCGGTAA
>JBBQOJ010000354.1:0-4374 GCA_038330815.1 Chitinophagales bacterium
AGTTGCGGCCAGGATAACCTGGGGTAGGTAGAAAGGCTGTACCATGTTAAACACCAAATCAATAAAAATTATAATATGAAAGGTAAAAAAATTGTTTTGTTGCTACTGGTGATGGTGGCGGTTACGCAGGCATTTAGCCAGGCTGGTAACGCCGCTGTACTTACACTCATAAATAAAAGTGAACAATCCTTTAAAGAAAAAGTGGTAAGCATCCCCTGGGCAAGGGTAATAGCGGCCTACCCCGGTATTGATACGGCAAATTTAAAAATTGTTAATGCTGCCAACCGGCAGCAAATTAATTACCAGTTAGAATATGCGGGCAATGCCTCCATTCATCAATTGCTGGTACAGGTAAACCTGCCACCACGCAGCGAGGTGAAATTATTATTACAAAAGGCAAAACCGCTGGCGGTGGCCACCAAATCCTACGGCCGGTTTGTGCCGGAGCGTAAGGATGATTTCGCCTGGGAAAATGATAAAATTGCTTTTCGTATGTATGGCAAGGCGCTTGAAAATACACCGAAGGAAAACGCGTATGGTATTGATGTATGGGTGAAGCGCACCAGCCGGATGGTCATCAATGAACGCTATAAAAAAGCGGAATACCATGTAGACCATGGCGATGGGCTTGATTATTATCATGTGGGACTTACGCTGGGCGCTGGCAACAGTATGCCCTATATTAACGACAGTATTTGGTATTCCAAAAATTTCGTGGGGTGGAAACTTTTAGACAATGGCCCATTGCGTACCACTTTTCAATTATTGTACGATGCCTGGCAGGTAGCAGGTAAAAGTGTAAAGGTTACAAAGACCATCAGCCTGGATGCGGGTTCGCAATTTAATAAGGTAGTGGTGGATTATCAATACGAAGGGAACGAGCCTATGCCAGTGGTGGTAGGCATCATTAAACGCCCGCAGGCCGGTACCATGTTGTTGAATGAGGAGCAGGGAGTGCTGGGGTATTGGGAGCCCGCCCATGGTGCGGATGGAACAACCGGCGTGGCTTGTATTATTCCCTACCCAATAAAATCGATGCAGGTAGATAAAACCCACCTGTTCGCAGTTACCCAAATTAACAAATCGGCCTCTTTTGTTTATTATATGGGGGCCGCATGGAACAAAGCCGGGCAGATCACCAACGCCCAACAATGGTTTGATCACATTAACCAATACCGGCAACAGGTAGAGAATGGCCTTATTACCACCAGGTAAGTCCACCTGTTGATACACGGATAACTAAGAAGACGAATAGGAAACAGTAAAACAACTAAATTATGTTTAAAATCAATTTATAAAATTAAACAATTGGATGTTTTGCAATGCCTGGCTCGCTGGCGCATTGGCTTGCAACAGTAGTAAGCGCAACAATACCGGTTCACCTTCGTTTGTGGATTCCGTTTATTTACCGCCTCCATTTGCAACACCTTCCAACAGGAATGTTTCAAAAGTAATTGCCTGGCCCCTCCATCAAACACCGGTTGCCCCTCCCGGGATGAAGGTTACAAAATTAGCAGACAGCCTGGATAATCCGCGTTGGCTATACGTGGGGAATAATGGCGACGTATTTGTGGCCATGGCCAATACTATCAGTGACGGGTTTACTAAAACTGCCAGCGACAAAAGGAAGGGAACCAAAAGTAGTAACACCCTATTGCTCTTAATCGAAAAGTATGGTGATGGCATCCCGGAATTAAAGAAAGTATTTCTTACCGGCCTTAACCGCCCGCTGGGTATGTTGATATTGAACAATCGTTTTTTTGTAACCAATACCAATGGCTTGTGGAGGTATCCCTACACCTCCGGCCAAACCGAAGTAACTGCTCCTGGTGAAAAAATCCCTGACCTGCCGGCAAGGGGATATAACAATCACGGACAAGAAATTTAATCGCAACTAAAGCAGGTTCCAAAATATATGTTTCGGTAGGGTCGGGTAGCAATGTGGCGGAGTACGGCCTGGACAATGAAAAACGAAGGGGCAACATTTTGGAAATTAACCCGATGGCACTGGCGAAAGCGTATTTGCCAGCGAACTCCGCAACCCTGTTGGTATGGGTTGGGCAACCGGCACTACCACCCTTTGGACGGCAGTAAATGAACGGGACGGATTAGGCGACGACTTGGTGCCTGACAATACTACCAGTGTAAAGGAAGATGGTTTTTATGGCTGGCCCTTTGCCTACTTTGAAAAAAATCCTAACCCCCGGATGAAGGGGGAAAGAATGGACCTGGTGAATACCACCCTTACCCCGGATATTAGCATGGGCGCACAAACAACTTCTCTGGGACTGGCATTTAATGATAAAAATAAGCTGACGGCACCCTATAATAACGGGATCTTCATCGGCAACATGGTTCATGGAACAGGAGCATATTGGCCGGGTATAAAGCGGTGTTTGTGCCATTTAAAAATGGCAGGCCAGCAGGGCCCATGCTGGATTTTCTCACCGGTTTTATTGCCAGTAGCGACAAAAGCACCGTAAATGGCCGCCCGGCGGGCGTAGTCTTTGCAAAATATGGGTACTTGCTGGTTGCAGACGATACGGTTAAAAAAATATGGCGGGTGGCCAAAAAATAGTGTTGGAGCCCATCATTGAAATATCACCGATCAGCATATGTCGCATTATCTTGTGTGTTTTAAACTAGCCTGAAAGATAGCCTCCGGGTATCGTTTACCTTAACCAACACAGGTAAAGTGGCCGGTGAGGAAGTGGTGCAATTGTACCTGCGCGACCGGGTGGCGTCGCTGGTAAGGCCGCTGAAGGAATTAAAAGGATTTAATAAAATTTTACTACAGCCAGGAGAAAATAAAATAATTTCGTTTATTATTGCCAGGGAGCAGCTCTCTTTTTATAACAGTGCACTGCAGTGGGTAGCAGAACCCGGGCAGTTTGACATTATGATTGGTGGTGCTTCCAAAAATATTCAATTAACAACCACCATTGAATTAACCGACGGTTAATAAACGAAATAATTAAAAAATCGAAACATGAATGGTACATCGCCCTTTTCTTTAAAAGATAAAACAATCGTTATCACCGGTGCCACTGGTATCCTGGGTGCGTCCTTTACATTGGAAGTGGCCCGCGCTGGTGCCAACGTGGTGGTACTCGGAAGAAATTTGGAACGGGCAGAAGAGCGGGTGCAGGCCATTGAGGCCATCGGTGGTACGGCCATTGCTGTATTGGCGGATGTATTGGATGAAGGAGCGCTAATAACCGCAAAGGATACCGTGGTTGCAAAGTTTGGGCTTATCCACGGGCTGGTAAATGCGGCCGGGGGCAATATGCCCGGGGCGGTGGTGCAGCCGCAGCAGGATATTTTTAAACTTAACATGGACGCCTTAAAGCAGGTAGTGGAACTCAACTTATTTGGAACCTTGTTACCCACACAGGTTTTTGGCGCCTCTATTGCCAATGCCACCGGTTCGGGCAGTATTGTCAATATCTCTTCCGTAAGTGCCAAACTCCCGTTAACAAGGGTGTTAGGCTATAGTATGGCTAAAGCGGCGATAGAATCCTACACCAAATGGTTTGCCATTGAGCAGGCCAGTCGTTACGGCGATGCCATTCGTATGAATGCCATTGTTCCGGGCTTTTTTCTTACTGAACAAAACAAAGCCCTGCTCACCCAGGAGGATGGTACTTATACTTCCCGTGGTGGCGATGTCATCCGCCATACGCCTTACAAACGGTTTGGCAAGGCCAATGAACTAACAGGCGCCCTTATCTGGTTATTAAGCGATGCTTCCAGTTTTGTAACCGGCACTACCATTGCAGTAGATGGCGGGTTTACCGCATATAGTGGGGTGTAACTAAACGCTAACTGTATTGCCCATACCCGCAATTCCGGCAGTTAGGTTTAACACTCAATAAAAAGTGCTCCTATTACATGAGGTTCAATTTAGCAGCAGACCTGGTGTTTGTGGAGAAAATTGATCAGGGGAATATCCCTGTTCGATGCTAAAGTTGCAAGCCAGAAAAATGAATCCAGTTCACTGAGTTTAGGTTGGAAATTCAGCCCATGCAAACAAAAAAACACCGGTACACGCCGATGTTTTTTTGTTTGCATGGGGGAGCAGGAAAGTGTTTTGAACAAAATGGCCAGGTGTTGACTACCTCCTTGTTTTCTTTGGGGCAGCATCATTTTACCCTTGCCGCAGTTTAGTGGTGAATAATTCAGCCAGGCAAACTTTAACTGCCACGCTAAAACCTTCGCCATTACTCATTAAGTAGTTGGCTTGTCATACACCATAAATGTTATCACCTGCCGGCGGTAGGCATTTACCTTATTACCATTTTGCATGGCGGGTATCCATTTTGGTCCTTTTTTTATCAGGTCCATGCAATGTTCTGAAGTGAGGGAGCCTGGGTA
>JBBQOJ010000355.1:0-4369 GCA_038330815.1 Chitinophagales bacterium
ATTTAATTTGGATCCATCGGTAGCCCTACCAGCAGAAAATGAGAAAGAAAAAGACTTCGTGATGCCGGAAAATGCCTTCCAGTTTGATTACAACCTGAAGGCAACAGAAGACCCGGGCCTAATTAATTATATTGTAGAACATACCCGGAAAATTTTACCCCTTGCCTCTGCCGACCTCGATTCGTATGCTATCCTTGCCAAGCAGTTCTTAAATATCGGTAAGCCACTTGTTATTGAAGGAGTAGGAACAGTGCAAAAAAACCAACAAGGCAGTTACCAATTCACCCCCGGTGTTTTCATTACGCCAAAAATTGATGATATACCGAAGCAACTTAGGGAAAAGAGAGACGAAAGCGTGTCATTTGAAAGCGAGGGACGAACAAACCATTCGCGCCGCAACCTGATGGTGGGCATAGCTTTGGTAATCCTGATATTTTCGGGCCTGGGTCTGTATTATTTTTTCCTGGGAAAAAGAAGTCTGCCCGAACCACTGGCACAAATTGAAGCTTCCATTGATACACCTGCAAGGGATACGGTAATTCAGCCTGCCTTTGATACCGTAAGCACTTTTATAGCACCTGTTGTTAAAACAGACAGTAATAATTTTAAAATTGTGCTGAAAAATTATAGCACCCGCGATGCGGCGCAAAAAGCCTACAAAAGATTGAGTACGTATGGCCACCGGTTACTATTGCTCACTGCCGATTCTACCAGGTATGAACTGGCCATGCCTTTTAAAACCCCTCTTTCGGATACCCTCCGGGCCAAAGATTCTTTACGTAGATTTTTTGGAGGATTGCCCTATGTGAAATTATAGTTTGCATGTAAGGCACACCTTACTGCTGATTATTTACCATACTTTGGTAACGCAAACACCCAGATGCTGGTTTTGATAACTTATGGCTGCATAACCAAGATTTCAGGCGTGATTCGTCCGCAAAATCATACCCTTGTTTGCCCAGCTACATGGAAAAAAGACAGTAGCAGTGAAAAGTATTTAGCGCATATTTCAATCTATCCCGCAAATAAGTTTTTGCCAGTAATAATACTTAGCTGCCTTTTAGTATTTAACCAGCCCTTTTTTGAAGAATAGGAAAAAGGCCACAAATCTTCAAATCTACATCCAACTATATTAATGCCCGGCAGCTGATGTTGTTTTTAAATGTGAAGATAGTATCCCGTCCTGTTGGCGTTTTTTTTTCCTTGTAAGCCATCCGCCCATTATGATCATTTGTTGAAATCGTTGATCAATACGGACAAAACTAATTTTTCGTTCAAATAAGAAACATTCCAACTTCATCCGGTAATATTGTATAATTATAGTTGGCCCTATAGCGTGTCAAGAGCGTTCCATACTTCCTTTCAATTCACACTTTGATACCGCGCAAGCTTTTGCCGGATCACAATACCTGCAGACCACTAAAATATTTTGCGCAAATTTCTGGCTCACTTTGGAGGTTACCCCATTTACCTCAATTGTTAATAGCGCATCATAACGCTCTTTTGATAATACCCTGATATCATTATTAATTCCAAGACCCACCTTAACCACGTATTGTAAAAAATTGGCTGAGTTATCTTTTACTGCTACCATCTTACAAAATTTCCCCTCAGGTACATCCGCCAGTGATTTTTTGAAGGAGGCCTTAATTTCACCGCGTGCGGTAGGTATGATATCGCCATGCGGATCAAATTCCGGGTATTCCAGCAACTCATCCAGCCTATCTACCAGCTTGGTAGACTGAATATGTTCAAGCTGTTCAGCAACTTCGTGCACTTCATCCCAGGTAAAGCCTAATTTTTGAAATAAAAAAGTCTCCCATAAACGGTGTTTTCTTACAATCTCCACCGCATGCCTTCTGCCGGCCAGGGTTAAAATAATTTTTCCATATTTTTTATAATCAACCAGCTTTTTATGTTTGAGCTTTTTTAGCATATCCGTAACCGTAGCAGGTTTTAACAACAAATGGGCTGCCAATTCATTGGTGCCTACCTGCGACTTCTCTTCCGATTCGAGTGTAATCTGCAACAACGCCTTTAAATAATTCTCCTCTGTAAATGACAACATGCTACAAATGTAAATGAAAATTAAAACTAATTTTGTTAGGGAACTCTAACTTTTATATTTTTGTAGCCTTAACAAAAGTATTACATGAGATTTTTCTTACTTAGTTTTTCCGTCCTTCTGCTAATGCTGTTATGGGCACCGGTGTTGGTTTACTCGCAAAATGGTGGCATTACTGGTATGGTAACCACCGACGATGGGGTGCCACTACGTGGCGCTAATATACTGTTGGCTGGCTCAAGGGAAGGCACTATTACCGACAGCCTGGGTAACTTCAGCTTCGTGCAACTACAGAAGGGAACATATACGCTTAAGGTAAGTGCGGTTGGTTACGTTGAAATGGGAAAGAAAGTGCTGGTGAGGGAGGGTGGAACGGTATTGATCGACTTCATCTTGAGCAGTAAAAAGGAGCAAATGGAGGAGGTGGTAGTCACAGGCACGCTAAAAGAAGTAAGACGCATAGAAAGCCCGGTACCGGTGGAGGTATACAGTCCTGCTTTTTTTCGTAAAAACCCCACCCCCAACATATTTGAAGCCCTCCAAAATGTAAACGGGGTGCGTCCGCAGCTTAATTGCAATGTTTGTAATACCGGCGACATCCATATCAATGGCCTGGAAGGTCCTTATACCATGGTGCTGATAGACGGCATGCCCATCGTGAGCAGCCTGGCCACTGTGTATGGCTTATCCGGCATACCTAACAGCCTGGTGGAGCGAATCGAAATTGTAAAAGGTCCCGCGTCCTCGTTGTACGGCAGTGAGGCGGTGGGTGGCCTTATCAATATCATTACAAAAAATGCGGCGAAGGCACCTGTTTTTTCGCTGGATATGATGGCGACCAGTTGGCAAGAAATGAACACGGACCTGGCATTTAAAATAAAGGCCGGTAAAAAGGCGGACGTATTAACAGGCATTAATTACTTTAAATACGGACATATTGTTGATCAAAATAACGACCGGTTTACAGATGTTACGCTGCAGGACAGGATCTCGGTTTTTCAAAAATGGAATTTCAGCAGAGCCAATAACCGCCAGGCAGGTATTGCTGCCCGTTATTTTAACGAGTACCGGTGGGGAGGCGATACCCGGTACAAAAAGGAATTCAGGGGAGGCGACAGTATTTATGGTGAGAGTATTTACACGCGACGGTGGGAGCTGATGGGCAACTACCAGTTACCCACCCGCGAAAAATTAATGGCGTCTTTTTCTTTTAACCAGCACGACCAGGACAGCCGCTATGGCACTATCTCCTACATCGCCAAACAACGCATCAGTTTTGGGCAATTAACCTGGGATAAAACCCTGCGGCAACACGACTTGCTGGCCGGCGTGGCATTACGCTATACGTTTTACGACGATAATACAACCGCCACTGCAACAAGGGATACAATCAATCAACAAAACCTGGCGGATAAAATTTGGCTGCCCGGCATTTTTTTGCAGGATGAAATAGCCATTGCAACGGGGCATAAATTGTTATTGGGGATGCGCTACGACCACAACCCGTTACATGGCGGGATTGTTACGCCCCGCTTTGCCTATAAATGGAGCGTTAACAATAATAATATTTTGCGCTTAAATGCCGGTACGGGTTTTAGGGTTGTCAATCTCTTTACGGAGGATCACGCGGCATTAACCGGGGCCCGCTTTGTAGAAATAAGGAATGCGTTGAAACCTGAAAAAAGTTACAATGTAAACCTCAACTATATCAAAAAAATCCAGAGCGTTGTTGGTATTTATGGAATTGAATTAACAGGTTGGTATACGTATTTCAATAACCGGATTATTGCGGATTATGATACCGATCCCAACAAAATTATTTACGACAACCTTGATGGATTTGCGGAAAGTAAGGGTATGAGTGCCAACGCAGATATCGCTTTCACCAATGGGCTGAAACTACTGGCGGGTGCTACTTTTCAACATGTGTCGACCGTAACGGAGGGTAAAAGAGCCGCCCAGATACTCACGGAGAAATTTTCCGGCACCTGGGCGCTTTCCTATACACTTAAACGACTTTTTATCGGAATCGATTATACCGGTAACCTGTATGGCCCAATGCGATTGCCGTTATTAGGGGCGCTTGACCCTCGCCAGGCTTACTCCCCTACCTGGAGCATTCAAAATATTCAGCTAACGTTTAACCGGTGGAAGCAGCTGGAAATTTATGGAGGTATTAAAAACCTGTTAAACTGGACGCCAAACAAAGGGAATCCATTTATTATTGCAAGAAGCGAAGATCCGTTTGATAAAAAGGTTGACTACGATGGCAGGGGCAATGTGCTTGCCACCCCAACCAATCCT
>JBBQOJ010000356.1:0-4363 GCA_038330815.1 Chitinophagales bacterium
TAAAATAGCAGGTTGTATCAGGGTGGCCATAGGCAGGGTGGCATACTTCATGGAAGCAAAAAGGCCGGCAACTGTGCCAGGCACACCTACCGCCAGGTGTCCATCCTGCGATAACTCCAATTGTGCAGTACCGTTAGCGTCAAGGTACATGTCGCGACTGGCTTTGGCCGGTGCTGTTTCGCGGTAATCAATAGAAATATTTTTCCCATTGTTAAGATGGGCCACTAAAAAACCACCGCCACCAATATTTCCGGCTCCAGGATATACCACGGCCAGGGCAAGTTGTGTGGCTATGGCTGCATCCACTGCGTTACCACCTTTTTGTAATATCATGAGGCCGGCCATGCTTGCCAATGGGTGGGCAGATACTACGGCACCCTTTGCACAGGTTACTTTTTTTTCTCCCTTGTAATGGTAAGGATCAAACGGTTGAGCAAATGCAACTACGAAGCAGCCTGTCAACACACTTATCATCATCACTGCAATTTTTATTCTCTTCATCCCGGTATATTTTTCTATATGAGTTTTATTAACACAATTTATATGTAAATTGTAACAACCAACAACTAAAATATAGATTATGAGAAAACTGATCTTACTGTTCAGCATGGTATCGCCAGTGCTGGGGCTCTCCCAAAAAACAATTACCGGAAAAGTATTTGATGCCGGCACTTCGCAGCCATTGGCAGCAGCTAGTGTGGTTGCCAGGGGAAGCAATACCGGTGTAACCACCGGCAGTGACGGTAGTTTTTCCCTGTCCATTGGTGCCAATGTAAAAGCCATCATGGTAACCTATGTTGGCTATGCCATGCGTAGTATGAGGGTGGATGGTGCAGCTACTGATTTTTCCATCGGGCTGGAACCTGCTGTAGATGAAATTCAAATTACCGTTATTGGCTCCCGTAATCTATCCCGCACCAAGGTACAAACACCCGTACCGGTGGACGTAATACCTATTGCTGCTATGGCTAAGGAGATGGGCCAGATTGACCTCAACCAGCTGCTCACCTTTTCGGCACCTTCTTTTCAGTCGAGCAGGCAGGCCATTTCGGATGGTACCGATCACGTGGATCCTGCCCAGTTGCGTGGATTGGGTACCGATCAGATACTTGTACTCGTTAACGGGAAAAGACGACACCAGTCGGCACTCGTAAATGTGAATGGTACTGTTAACCGCGGCCAGGTGGGCACCGATTTAAACACCATCCCGGTATCTGCCATTGAAAGGGTAGAAGTGTTAAGGGATGGCGCTGCCGCACAATATGGCTCGGATGCCATTGCAGGCGTTATCAATATCGTATTGAAGAAAAATTCCAATGTCCTTAGTGGGAATGTTTCCTACGGCTCCAACGTGAGCAGTTACCCGAAGGACTATGCACTTGGAAAACTTAACAATACCAACCCTGCCAATGAAAGTGTGCAGGATGGAGGCGCGTTTCTGGCCGGGTTAAATTATGGGATTGCGCTTAACAAAAGGGGATATATCAATCTTACCGGTGAATACTCGCTTAGAAGCGAATCGAACCGCGCCGGTACCTATACCGGCCGGGTGTATGCGAATGTGAGTGGTGCTAACCGCGATGATTCTATTTTGACGGCCCGCGGCCAAACCCGGAATGATTTTGACATGCGCATCGGTAACTCCCGCATCGCCAGCGGGGCCGTAATATTGAATGCATCATATGATTTGAGTACCAACTGGAAATTGGTGGTATTTGGCGGGTATAGTCAAAAAAGCGGGGAAGCAGCCGGGTTTTTCCGCTATCCTTCTTCCATTAGTTCAGGCGCTGCTATATACGCCACGCAAGCCTTATCACTTTATCCCAATGGATTTTTACCCTTGATAAAAACTTCCATTAAAGACTATTCCCTGTCTGCCGGCCTGAATGGAAAGATGGGCAAATGGGATGCCTCCCTATCCAATACCATCGGTATCAATGACTTTGATTTTTCCGTAGATAATTCTGTGAATTATACGCAATTTGCGGTTAGCCCCAACCCGTTAACTACCTTTGATGCCGGTGGTTTGCGCTTTTTGCAAAACACCATCAATGCCGATATCACCCGCAATTTTGATGTACTGGCAGGATTGAATGTGGCCTATGGCGCCGAGTTCCGGGTAGACCAGTACCAGCAACGGGCCGGGGTGGAAGCCTCCTACCGGAATTATAATACCGCTTCCGGCGCAGCCTCCGGTGCACAGGTATTTGCTGGTTTTGTACCGGAGTATGCGCAGAAAAATTCCCGTAATAATGTAGGGGTGTACGTTGACCTTGAGCAGGATTTTACAAAGCAATGGTTGGTGGAGGTAGCCCTGAGGTATGAAAATTACTCCGACTTCGGTAGTACCCTTAATTATAAATTGGCGACCCGGTACAAAGTGGCCGATAATTTTACACTCCGCGCAGCTACCTCCAGCGGTTTCAGGGCACCTAGTATGCAACAGCGGTATTATGCCAAAACCAATACCTTGTTTGTGGCATCCCCATCGGGATTGGTGCCTACCGAAAGCGGCACGTTTACCAATGATAGCCGCCCTGCTGAAATATTGGGCATCCCCGAATTAAAACAGGAAACCTCCCGCAATTATTCTGTTGGTTTTACCACCACCCCGGTAAAAGGACTGGAAATAACGGTGGATGGTTACCTGATCCATATTGATGATCGCATTGTTTTGACCAATAATTTTACAGGTGGTAACAACGCCACCCTAACGCAGTTGTTGAAAGACAATGGCGCTACTGCTGCCAACTTTTTTACCAATGCCATCGATACCAGATCGAAGGGCCTGGAAGCAGTAATCAGTTACAGCACCTTGTTTGCCATCGACCACAAACTAAGGTTTACCCTGGCGGCTACTTTTATCGATAATGAAGTTAAGAAGGATGCCAATGGCAATCCCATTATCAAGGCGTCTGATATCCTGGTTAATTCCGGCCAATTAGGCAATTATTTTAACCGCGAAGACCAGAGCAGGATTGAAGTGGCCAATCCTACTTCCAAAGGCAATTTTATTATCAACTATAATCATAAAAAATTGGGTGCCATGGTAAGGCTGGCCTACTTTGGCAAGGTTACTTATCTTGATCCAAGCATTAACCCGGCCAATCCGGGCGCATTTCCGGTAAATGCATTCAGCGGACAGCGCGAAACGCTCGACCAGGTTTTTGGTGCTAAAACTGTCGCCGATTTTTCACTGAGTTACAATCTTACTAAAAATTTTACCTTCACTGCCGGCGCCAATAATATTTTTGATGTATACCAGGATAAGCATACCCACAGTAGCAATGTTTCCCTGGGAAGGTTTATTTATAGCAGGCGAGTACAACAAATGGGTTTCAACGGCCGGTTTATTTTTGCCCGTGTTTCCTTTAATGTAAATACCAGGTAACAGTAGCAACTTTACAATAGGCAGGCCACCCCGGTTGCACGATAGGGAGGTGGCCTGTTTATGTTTTACAGCCCGTTGAGCTACTGCGTTTAACGGGTCCCGTTGCAGGTACCAATTAATTCCTATCTTCCCTTTTTAATAATCGCTACACATTTATTTATCTATGAAGCAATCTTTGGTATTGGTCTGTTCTCTATTGATATCCCTGCAGGGTACGTTTTCTCAACAACTAAAAAGCCCCGATGAGTTTCTCGGTTATCCCCTGGGCGAAAAGTATACACCACATCACCGCATTGTAAGTTATTTTCAGCAGGCTGCCCTGGTAAAGCCGCAGGCAATGAAATTGCAACAGTACGGAGAAACCAGTGAAGGCAGGCCCTTATTACTGGCTTTTGTTGCTTCGGAAGCCAACCTGGCAAAACTCGAAGACATTAGAAAAAATAACCTGCGCTTAACCGGTATGTTAAGCGACCAGCCAGGAAACCTGGATGCACCTGCCATTGTGTGGTTAAGTTACAATGTACATGGCAACGAAACAAGCAGTAGCGAAGTGGCAATGAAAACGCTGTATGAATTGTTGAATACCGGTAACGCACAAACGAAGGAGTATTTAAAAAATACCGTGGTCATCATCGACCCCTGTATCAACCCCGATGGCCGCGACCGGTATGTTAACTGGTTTAAGCAAATGGTAGGTAAAAATGCCAACCCTGCTTTAAATGCACGGGAACATAGCGAACCCTGGCCGGGGGGCAGGTACAATCATTATAACTTCGATCTGAACCGCGATTGGGCCTGGCAAACACAGTTTGAAACACAACAACGAATGATCCAGTATAACCGTTGGATGCCGCAGGTGCATAGTGATTACCACGAGCAGGGCTATAACAATCCTTATTATTTTGCACCCGCTGCGCAACCTTACCATGAGGTGATTACGCCATGGCAACGGGAGTTCCAGGTAGTAATCGG
>JBBQOJ010000357.1:0-4350 GCA_038330815.1 Chitinophagales bacterium
GCACCGTGCTCGCCCGCCTCGAGGCCGAGACGAAGGAGAAGTACGGCGCCGAAGTGAAGATCCGCGACGTGCGCCCGACTGATGGCGTGCAGTTCGGCTATGCGCTCAACCTGAGCACCTGCCTCACTTCAAACTGGCCAATGGCCCCATTCGCATATTTCACCAGGCCGATGGCATGGTCCTCCGCTTCAATCGGGTGCACCTGGGTGGCTGCCCAGCACATCACTTCCAGTGGTCGGATATTTTTGCCGATATAATTCCTGCTGATTTCTACACAATGACAGGCCAGGTCGATGATGGCACCACCACCAGACTGCTCCTTATCCCAGAACCAATCGCTGTGCGGCCCGGGGTGCGTTTCCCTTGATTTGGTCCATAACACTTTGCCAATAGCCCCTTGCTGAATGCTGTTAAGTGATTTTAAAAACTTGGGCGTGTAGCAAAGGTCTTCCAGGTAGCCGCCAAATATACCGGCTGTTTCCACCATGGACAGCATCCGTTTCGCCTCCGCTGCAGTACGTCCCAATGGCTTAGTGCACAGCACATGTTTTTTGTATTTGGCGCAGGCAGCTACCGCGGGTTCGTGTAAATGATTGGGCAAGGAGATTAATACCACGTCTACTTCGGGGTGAGCAATGGCCTCCTCCATATTGGTGGTAAAATGCGACAATCCAAAGTCTGCTGAAAACCGTTGTGCATTTTCCGGGTTTCTTGAATACACGGTGAAGAGGGTGTCTTTTCTCCGTTGCGCATGCAGTGATTCAGCATAAAAGCGGGCAATAAATCCCGAGCCTAGCATAGCTATTTTCATATCAGCAATTTGACATTATAAATAGTGGTTTTAATTTCCGATTTTACCAGCCAAATACTTTTTTTACATGTTGCCGGCTCATCTTCCAGTCTTCTTTTAATGGATGAATGGGCGTAAAATTTTCAGGGAAAGCTAGTTCAATGGCTGCTTGTCCTTTAAAGTTTTGTGCCTTTAATGCTGTTGCAATATCAGCAAATTTTGTAATTCCCTGACCCAGGTATTCTGTCCAGTTACCATCGGCATATTGGTCACGAAGATGGAGGTAAACAATTTGTTTTCCATACGCGTTGATAAAATCAACCGGGTTGATGCCCGCCCGGATAAGCCAGTTTACATCCGGTCCCAGCTTAATGCCCGGTATCCTTTCCATGGTGCCCTTTAAATCGTGCATACCGTTTTCTACTTCATAGGTATGGTTGTGCAGGTTGGCTTCAATACCATGGTTATCGCAAACAGCTAGTATTTTTTTTAAGATGGATGCCTGTGCATCCAGCTCAGCCGGTGTCTTTAACTGCTTTGCTTCTCCTACCGAAATACCAAATATTTTACCTTTTACCTGGCTTAACCGGGGTACCACTATTTTAATATCCTCCATTATTTTAGTATGCTGATTAACATCCGACATATTAAAACCCACACCGTAAGAAGATCCTACTACCGGTACGTTGTATTTATTGATAAATCCATTGATCCGCTTAACGGAATCGTCGTAACGAAGCGTGTTCTCCATGAGTTCTACGCCATCCATACCGGCATAACTAAAATCCGCAAAAACAGTTTCAAGATTGGGGGTGCAATCCCAGTTGGGTGGAAACTTACTGGCATATACCCAAAGGTGCCCGTTTACCCTTACCTTTTTTACCTTCGCCCCTACAGCCAACAGTTTTCTTGTAAAGCCCTGGGTTATCATGGCAGCACCTAATAAAGCGCCAGATTGCAGAAGAAATTTTCTGCGTGGGTTGATGTCGATAGATTGCTTCATTGATATTTTAATATCGTTTGATAATTGTTGTTGGAACATTTTACCACTTATTATTTCTTTAACGGCAAATAACAAAACAGTGGCCAGGATGGCAGTTGCAAGCAGTACCCTTTGATACCATTTTTGAGTTCAGGTTTTCAAAATGAATCCATTCCTTCCCGGGGGATAAACCTGGATTTACATAATCTGGAAAGGTCGAATAGTACACCCAATACGCTGGATACTGACTGGCAAAATAAAAGAAAGTATTGCTTTCCATCAGTGCCCCCCGCTTCTTGTTTATCGAAGCTGATAACGCCTGTTACCACCGACCCAACGGGTGAAAACGAACTGCCTCCATCCCCGACTTCGCCTGCATTGTCAATAATGGGCATCTCTTTTGTCCGAAAGTAGCTCCTTTGTTTGCAGTTGAAATTTTCCCGTATGCCTGGTAGTTAGTGCATGGCAGTAGCCGGCCTTTTTAAATAATTTTCATCTTAACCGCATCCCAGTGCAGTGCCTTGTTTTGCGCAGCGCTGATATTACAGGCGATGGATGGCCCGGCGGCTCTTAGTCCAAACACGGCGTCTTCGGCAATGGCTGAACCCGTTCTAACACCATTGAAAAAAGTAACCATGTGATCAAAACGGTCGTCGTATTTTGCTGGAGGTGTAAATTCAATGGGCGTTCCCATTTCGTAACCACCCTTTGCGTTGCCATAGGTAGCAGCATACCATTTTTTATATTCCTCCTTTTGTTTGGCAGAAAAACTGTCAAATGAATCATAGCCGCCAAAGCCGGGAGCGGCGCTTCTTTTTAAGGTAGTAATTTTAAATTCGTTCCAGCCAATATCGATGGCCCCCTCCGTGCCCACCAATTTAATCCCAAATCCCCCCTTGCCTTCCCCGCTGGCAAGATTAATACGGGTGTACAGCTGAAAAGAAGGCAGGGTGGCTGTTTTCGGGTATGTCATAAAGGAGTTGATCAAATCATAGGCATCCCGCCCATCTTTCCAGTAATTAATTTCGCCGAGGGCAAATATTTTATTGGGACCGGGAGAACTGGTAATGGTATGTAAACTGGTGAGCAGGTGCACCACCAGGTCGCCAGCCGAGCCGGTGCCATAATCACTGTAATTGCGCCACCTGAAAAAACGAACCGGGTCGAAGGGTACTTTGGGCGCATGCCCCAGGAAGGTGTTGAAGTCGATCGTTTCCGGTGAGGCATCTGTGGGAATAGCATATTGCCAGGCGCCCTTGGCATCGGAACGGTCGCAATAGGCTTCCACATAGGTAAGTTCGCCAATAACGCCTTTTTCAAAATATTTTTTGGCCTCCAGGATGGCAACGCTACTGGCCCGCTGGCTACCCACCTGGAACACCTTGCCTGTTTTTTCCTGGGTGGCAATGATGGCGGCTCCTTCTTCAATTTTTTGCACCATCGGTTTTTCACAGTAAACATGCTTACCAGCATTCATAGCATCGATGGCAATTTTCTGGTGCCAGTGATCCGGTGTACAAATCAGTACCGCGTCAATATCTTTTTTTGCCAGCAGTTCACGATAATCTCTTGTAATGAACAATTGGTTGCCCCATTTTTCTTTTGCCCGGTCGAGACGGCCGGTGTAGAGATCGCACACCGCAGCCAGTTCCACGCCGTCTACTTTTAAAGCAGTGTCGGTATCGTAGTGCCCAATGATACCGCAGCCAATCAACCCGATGCGGATTTTATCGTTAGCGCTTACCACAGTTGTAGACACCAACTGTTTTTTTATTACGTTCCCAGATGCGCCTGCCTGTGCAGTTACAGAAAAGGCAGCCACTGAGCCACCAAGGTTTCTAAGAAATTTTCTCCGTGAATTTGCCATAATTGAAAGAGGATGTTATAAAAGTTAATCAATCGTTTTTTTCATTTCAAAGATGAAGGGGTGTTTTTTGTGATCAGGTATCCTTCTCCTTAAAGCTAAATATACCTGCAGGATTTTCAATAAAGAGCTTGTTAAAAAATTCACCCAGCTGCCGCTGCTGTAATTGGTCTTTAAAGGTAGTTAACAAATAATCAAGACCAGGTTTTCCACCATACGATTTCCAATAGGCGCTTTTTGCCGCATCCATCCCCGCCGTAATTTGGTTGCCATACCGCGGCAATAGTTTTTCCAACAAAGTATATGTCCAGTTTTCTTCCCCCTGCTTCCAGCGAAAAGCACTATCAAACTCTACGTTAACACCGGTTTGTAGCAATGCTTCGTGGTAACCAATATCCTTGTTCCGGTCAACATGCGATAACACCACATGCTGAAGGTCGGCCCCCAGTTGCGAAAACAATTCCGCCTGGGCGATGGCATGGTTACCGCTATTGGTATGGGTTAGTATAGGCGCCCCCGTTAGCCGGTGTGCCTGTACTACTGCCTCAAAAATCTTTTGCTGGTGACTGGTAAAAGGTTCGTCACCGGTGGCTAGTTTAATCAAACCAGCCTGGTGGTTGGTTCGTTGCACCAGCGGACCATTGTAATCAAACCGGTCGATGCCTTCTTCAATGTCGGCCACAAATAACCGCGTAAGCTGGTCTGCCGAATATT
>JBBQOJ010000358.1:0-4350 GCA_038330815.1 Chitinophagales bacterium
TTTAGTCATTGCTGTTATTGTGCTCAATAACCAGTTGCAAAAATTTCAGGTCGAGCCAGCGATTGAATTTGAAGCCTACCTCTTTGAAATGGGCTACTTCAACAAATCCAAACTGCTGGTGCAGGGCAATACTTATTTCGTTGCTAGCTTCAATACCTGCTACTATAGCGTGGATATTCAACTGCTTTGCCGCTGCAATTAATGGCGGCATTAACAGTTTGGCAATTCCCCTGCCCCGATGATGCGCCGCCACATAAACCGAATTTTCGACGGTATACCGGTAGCCCTGCCAGTTTCGAAAAGGACCAAATGTACTAAACCCTACCAACGCTGCTCCTTCCGTTGCCACATAAACCGGGTAGCCCAACTGTTGCTTAATAGTAAACCATTCCTGCCGCATGGACAGGGTATGTGGATCGTATTGCCACACCGCCGTGGTTGTTAAAATAATCTCATTATAGATGTCCAGCATTGCCGGCAGGTCGTCTTCCGTAGCCTGTCTGATATTGATCATTGCCTATTATTCCTTAGTACCGCGTTCATGGCGCGACCTTATTTTTTTAACCCCTGCTTTAATTGTAATAACAGGGCCATGTCTTTTACACCCGGACTTTTTTCAAACCGGCTGTTAACATCGATGCCGAAATAATCGGGGTGTTTAAATGCCTTAATAGCAGCCACATCCTCCAGCGATAAACCACCGCTCAAGAAGAAGGGCTTTTCAATTTTGCTTTTTGCCAGTAACTTCCAATCAAATTTTTTACCCGTACCACCGGCCAGGCCGTCTTTAGCAGCAGTATCGAATAAATAATAATCGCAAACTTCATCATACGCTGCCACCAGGTCGTCGATAGAAGTGGTGGTATCACCGATGGCAAATGCCTTGATGACTTCCACCTCCTCCGACAATTTTTCGCAGAGTTCGGGCGATTCGTCGCCATGTAGTTGCACTACGTCGAGGCCATACGCTTCTATTGCCTGCATGATCTCCTCATACCCTGCATTTACAAACACGCCTGTTGTCTTTACATCCAGGTCGGCCGACTGCAGTTCTTCCTTTGAAATTTTACCTACCACGTAGCGGGGTGATTCTTTGTGAAAAATCAATCCTGCAAAATCAATGTTCAGGCCATCCACCTGTTGTAATTGTTTAAGTTGGGTAAGGCCGCATACTTTAATATTCATTGTAGCTGATTTTCTAATTTATTGTAATTGTTGTATAAATTTTTTAACCATGTCCATATCCTTTACGCCTGGCAACATTTCAAACCGGCTGTTGATATCAATAGCAAACAATGCCTTTGCCTCGGGCTTTAATTCAAACGCTTTCAATGCTGCGATATCAGTTGGCTCAAGTCCGCCGCTTAAAAAATAGGGTTTACCCACAGCCACGCCATTCAGTTTTTCCCAATTGAATTTTTTGCCCGTACCCCCATAGCCGGCACCTTCCGTATCAAACATAAACATATCGCATACATCCATGTATTCGCGGATCCGCCAGCCAATATTATCGGAATCGCTGATACGGAATGCCTTCACCACGGAAATATAATCCGCAATTTTTTCACAGTACTTTGGTGATTCATCACCATGCAGCTGTACCATGTGCAGCCGGCATTCGTCCACCATTTGTAACACTTCTTCGATGGAAGCATTTACAAAAACACCTACCTTGTTGGTGTTGGTTTCTTTCTTCAACTGGCTGGTGGTCATGTGCCGCAATACATACCTGGGCGATTTAGGATAAAAAATCAGGCCGGCAAAAGTAGCGCCAATTTCGGGCAGCATTGTCAATTGTTCCACCTGGGTGACACCACACACTTTAACTCTCATTAGAAGCTTGCTTTAATTGTTCAACAAAACCGGCAAAAGCAATTGTTGGATCAGGCTGCTTCATGAAATTTTCCCCGATAAGGAATCCATGGAAGCCTGCATTCCTGAAGGTAATGATAGTTTCAACATCGTGAATGCCACTTTCGGCAATTTTAATTTTATCCGCACCTATACTGCCACCCAATGCGATAGAACGGTTGATATCTACCGTAAAGGTTTTCAAGTCGCGGTTGTTGATGCCAACTAATAAGGTTTCATCACAAATATGGTCAAGTTCAGTTTCGTTGTGTATTTCCAGCAGTACTTCCAATTGCAGGCCCCTTGCCAATTTGGCCAATTCCTTTACGCGTTGCGGGCTTAAACAGGCTGCAATTAATAGTATCACGTCTGCCCCCATGGCCCTTGCTTCATACAACTGGTATTCGTCAATGATAAAATCCTTGCGCAGGATGGGGATATCATTAAAGCGTGCCTGCTGCAGGTCGCCGGCTGAACCACCAAAAAAATGACGGTCGGTAAGCACCGACAGGCAACTTGCACCATGAAGCGTGTAGGCTGCGGTAACTTCCCTCACAGCTGCGGTAGCATTGATAATTCCTTTGGAGGGTGACTGCCTTTTAAACTCCGCAATGATACCGGTTTTGGCGGGATCAAGTAAAAACTGCTGCAACGAAAAAACAGGGCGGTTAAATAAGTCAACCTGTTGTAATTGTGCAATACTTACCTGCGCTTTTGCTTCCGCTACTTCCGTTTTTTTATGGGCAATGATGGTATCTAAAATAGTCATGTTATTCATTTGTTCCACCGGGACCTGCCGGTAGTCGGTATCGGTTTAAAAGCTGGCTATACCTGTTGCTTAACAAGGGGTAGCTGCGAAAGTTCAACCCGGCTTATGCCACAATTTTTTTTAATGCTTGCAGGGCCTTTCCACTCTCCAGGCTTTCCACCGCCAGTTGGTAACAGTCCTCGTAAGCGGCATATTTACCCGTGCACTGCAGGGCCATGGCAGCGTTGGCCAACACTACGGCATTCTGTGCCCAGGTTCCTTTACCCTGCAGGATATTCATAAATATATGGGCAGCAGCTTCAACGGTATCGCCACCATATATATCAGAAGCACAAACGGTTCTTCTGCCAAGGCGGGCAGCGCTCCATACACTTTCGCCTTCATTGGTAATTACTTTTGTATCGCCGGTCAATGAAATTTCATCATACCCGTCGAGGCTATGAATAATGGTAAAATTGGCACCGGTTTGTTGTAACAGGTAGTTGTATATCCTTGCCATTTCAAGATTGTATACCCCTACCAACTGGTGTTTAGGAGTGGCGGGGTTTACCATGGGGCCCAGCATATTAAAAAAGGTACGTACGCCCAGGTGCTTCCTGATGGGCCCAACCACTTTCAGCGCCGGATGAAAAAGCGGAGCGTGCAGGAAGCAAATATTGGCCTTGTCGAGTTCTGACCGCAACGCTGCCGGGTCGTTTTTGAAACGATACCCTAATTGCTCCATTACATTGCTGGAACCGCTGATAGACGAGGCGCCATAGTTGCCATGCTTCGCTACCTTATTGCCCGTACCGGCTACAATAAAGCAACTCAATGTAGAAATATTAAACGTGTTTTTGCCATCGCCACCGGTGCCCACAATGTCTATCACTTCCTGGCCATGCAGGTCTACCCGTACGCACAATTCCAGCAAGGCATCCCTGAAGCCCTGCAGTTCGGCGATGGTGATACTGCGCATAAGGTACACCGTTATAAATGCCGCCATTTCGCTTTCGTTGTAGCTACCGGCCGATAGTTGCAGCAGTATTTCTTTTGCCTGTTCCCTGGGAAGGGTTTTGTGTTCAAACAGCAGGTTTAATATTTTTTTCATTAGTACATTACGTTTATCATCAACAAAGCATCGGGTAAAAAATTCCTCCGGGTCATCTACGCTCTTACCGTCAGGTTTCCAGCCAGTTCCGCATCATTTGTTCGCCTCCCGGGGTGAGCACGCTTTCGGGATGAAACTGTACTCCCTGCACATCATAGGTTTTATGTTGCAGTCCCATGATCAACCCACTGCCGTCGGTGGCAGTCACTGCGAGGTCGTCCGGAAAACCCGTTTCACTTACAATCCAGGAATGATACCGGCCCACTTCTATCGTTTCGGGCATATTGCGTAATAATCCCTGCCCTGCCCTCACGATGTTGATGGGGGTTGCAATACCATGGTACACTTTATCGAGGTTAACCAGCCTGGCGCCAAATGCCTGGCCAATGGCCTGGTGGCCCAAACATACGCCGAGTATGGATTTGGTAGCGGCATATTCCTTAATCAACGGCAGCAACAATCCTGCTTCTTCGGGGATACCTGGGCCCGGAGACAATATAATTTTATCATATGCGCGGATGTCTTCCAGGGCGATCTGGTCGTTACGATGCACTTCTACCTTCTGGTGAAGAATTTTTTCTACCAGGTGCACGAGGTTATAGGTGAAGGAATCGTAATTATCAAATACCAATATTTTCAT
>JBBQOJ010000359.1:0-4347 GCA_038330815.1 Chitinophagales bacterium
GGCAGTTTGAATATACGGGTATTTGCTGATACCGACCCCGGCAATGGATTTATACCAGTGCCAACGGTTTTGGAAGATGTATATTTTCACCAGATTTCCAGTAGGATGGATGTTATTACCCTTTGATTTTAACTCTTCAAATGAACGCTTATGTTTTGGCAGATATTTCTTTTTGAATTAAAGTACCGGAGTAAACGCCCTGCTACCTGGCTTTATCTTTTCACCTTTTTCCTGATCGGATTTTTAACGGTGGCTACCGGTTCATCCCCAGCTACTGAAAAGGTAATGCACAATGCACCCTGGGTAGTGGCCGAGGGAAATATATTGTTTAGCATGTTGGCCATGCTGGTGTGCTCCGCCATTATGGGGGTACCCCTGTACCGCGATATCGAACACCAAACCCGCACTTACTTCTACGCCTACCCGATTAGTAAGGCTGGCTATTTCTGGGGTCGCTTTTTTGGCTCCTTCGTGTTTGTTTTGCTGGTGGGTACAGGTTTTAGCTGGGGTTGTATTGCCGGTACGGCCGTAGGGCCCGCCTTTGGTTGGGTACCCGCAGAGCGCATTGGCAGTTATGGATTATGGAATTATTTTCAACCTTATTTTGTTTACAGCATTGGCAACCTGTTGTTGTCTTCCACTATCTTCTTTGCCCTGGTATCGCTTACCCGCAATGTGAAAGTGATTTATTCCGCCAGTATATTTTTATTTATTGGTTACCTGTTGGCCAATTTCCTGGTGAGTGATCTTGAAAAAAGAGAACTGGTTAAACTGCTCGATCCCTTTGCACTGAATACCTTTGACCTTGAAACGCGGTTTTTTACTCCTGTTGAAAAAAATACCCTCCTTGCACCCATTACGAAAGTGTTGTTGTTAAACAGGCTGATTTGGTTAAGCGTTGCCTTGTTAATTATCGGCTATGCTTATGCCCGCTTTAGTTTCCAACGGTTCCTTCAGCCGGAGCAGGTTCGCAATCGAAAAGGAAAAAAAGAAATGCTGGCCCCGGCGCCGGCCCTGGTTAAAAATATACAGCAGGATTTTGGCAGTGGCCATACCCGCAAAGTATGGTGGAACCTTGCCAAGCTGGAATTTTTAAATATTGTAAGGGATAATTATTTCCGTGCCATCCTGGGAGGTGGAGTGGTATTCTTGTTCCTGGATTTCTGGATTGGCAATACCTATTATAGTGTGGGCAATAAACCCCTCACCGTGTTCCTGATGGAATTTAAAAATTACAACTACTCCCTTTTCATCTTTATTATACTATTGTTTTACACCGGTGAAGCAGTGCACCGCGAAAAAACAACCCGCTTCAATATATTGAACGACGCTATGCCGGTATCCAATACGGTATTTTATTTGTCAAAATTGTTTGGCCTTTTTTGCGTGGCATTTATATTAGTTAACATTCCGATTGTAGTAGGCGTGCTGGTGCAAACTTTAAAGGGGTTCACCAACTATAACTTCAATATCTATTTTACTGAAATGTACCTGCTCACCTTGCCGGGTTACCTTCAAATGGTATTGCTATGTTTCGCCGTGCATATCATTATGAACAATAAATTTGGCGGGCACGGAGTGGCGATGCTGATATGGGTAACCATGTTTTTGCTGCGCTCCTTTGTGCGGCTCGACTATAACCTGTTGTTTTATTTTTACACACCCAACTACACCTGGTCGGATATGAATGGCATCGGCCATTTTCTGCCACCGCAAAATTGGTTTAACTTTTACTGGCTGATGCTGGGCAGTTTGCTGGTTACGTTGGCCTACTTGTTTTTTCAACGTGGGGTAACCGGCGGTTTTAAAGAAAGATGGCACGTGGCCATGCAACGGTTTAATGGTTGGCCGAGGGCATTAACAAGTGTGTTTTTTATTGCCTGGCTTGCTTCCGGGGCATTTATTTATTACAATGTTAGCTACCTGAATAATTACTATACCGCAGCTGAAATCCGCAATCGTACAGCCAAGTATGAAAAAAGTCTTAAAAAGTTTGAAAACCTCGATCAACCAAAAGTAACGCGGGTGGTGATGAAGGCGGATATTTTCCCGGATGAAAGAAGGGTGGCCATTTACGCAAAGTTATTTATCAAAAACAAATCAGGTGTAGCCATCAACGCCCTTCACCTGCAGGCTGAGCAAAACGTTGACTACCGCATATTATACAACGGCGCAACGATCGGGTACACAAACCCGTTATCTTATCCTTATTCTGTTTTTACCCTGTTTAAAAAAGGAAAGGATACTTTTAATTATCGGATTTACACCCTGCCGGTTGCCTTGCAGCCTGGTGATACCGCCCTGATTGAAGTAAATTCATCCATTGCCAACCATGGTTTTGTAAATAACGGGTACAGCAGGGAGATTATACAAAATGGCACTTTTTATAGTGGTGGGTTACCTTCCTTTGGCTACAATCCGCAAGGCGAAATGGAAAGCGACGAGTACCGTAAAAAAAATGGCCTGCCACCAAAGCACGATGAATACCCTGAACACAATGATCCCAAAGGGATCAATACGGTATTGTTTAACGATGATGCCGATTTGATAAATTTTGAAGCAGTATTGAGTACAAAGAAAGGCCAAATCGCTGTGGCGCCCGGTTACCTGCAAAAGACATGGGAAGAAAATGGCCGGTCTTACTTTTCCTATGTACAGGATTCACCGATCGATTATTTCTTTAGCATCGTATCTGCCAAATACGAACTACTGAAAGATGAAGTCACCATCAGCGATGGCCGCAAAATAAATATTGAGATATACCATGATCATCAACACCCTTTTAACCTCCAACGTTTTGTAGCCGCTTATAAGGATGGGCTCGAGTATTTCTCTACCGCCTATGGCCCCTTCCAGCACCGGCAGATGCGCATACTGGAGTTTCCCCGGTATGCCGGATTTGCACAAAGTTTTCCCAATACGGTGCCCTTCTCAGAAAGCTTTGGATGGGTAGCTGATTTTAAAGATCCCAATGATTTCGACTTTGTATACTTTGTAACTGCCCACGAATTAGCGCACCAGTGGTGGGGCCACCAGGTAAATCCCAATTACACCAGGGGATCAAATTTAATATCAGAAGCGCTGGCAGAATACACCGCCCTGTTGTTGACGGAAAGAAAGTATGGCAAAGACAATATGAAACGATTTTTGAAGGGCGAACTGGATGACTACCTGCGTGGCAGGGCCAATGAGGCAAAAAAGGAAAATGTGTTTCTCTATTGCAACCGGCCGTATCAATGGTACAACAAAGGAAGTCTTGTAATTTACGGTTTGCGCGATTTAATTGGCGACAGCACCCTCAATCATGCCTTGCACCAATTCCGGGACAGTTTTGCTTTCAAAGAGAATGGCCCCTTCGCCGGTAGCAACGACCTGTATGCCTTCCTTAAAAAGCATACGCCGGATTCTTTTCATTATTATTTAACCGATACCTGGGAAAAGATAACCCTGTATGAAAACAAGCTGGTGAAAGCAACTGCAAAACCGTCACCGGCAGGAAAAGAGGAATATGATGTAACCTTGGAGTTTAGTTCGCGAAAGTTATATGCTGACAGCACGGGTAAAGAATCAGCGGCACCGATGAATGACTATATTGACATTGCGATTTTTGGAGAAGAAACCGAAGACAAGGAGGGCAGGAAGAAAATAAACCCGGTGTATATTAAAAAACATAAATTGACGCCCGGTGTAAAAACAATCACCCTGCATGTAAAAGGAAAGCCACTAAAGGCAGGGATTGACCCTTACAATAAGCTGATCGATCGCATACCGGATGATAATATGGGAGAGGTAGCGTTGTGAGGTAGCCGGTATTGAAAACCGGCCAGGTCGCCCATTTATTTGCGTGTAGGCGTTATGGTTATATGCCCTGCTATACAGCGCTTTTGTTATTAATTCGTTGCAGCAAGGGCTTCGGGGTAATGGGTGGCGTAATTAAACTGGCAGCAAAAAAACATAAGGTAGGGTTTACACCGGCGAATAGCCAATGTGTTTGTTAAAATCCTCAGTGAAATGGGGTAAGTGTTTTTACCCAGACAGCTGGGCTACTTCCTGTATCGACTTTTAGTTCTTCATCAATAATTGTTTGGCTGCTGCCTCCTTAGTTCCTGGATATACCCGTACACTGTGTTGCCAAATACCAGTTTAAAATGTTTCTTAAGATAATTTTCATTGGTGCCTACGGTGTGCGCCAGGTCGATAAGAGAATATGGGTTGGTAATATTTTCTGAAGAATCTCCCTGGAATGCTGCATTTTATCGATGTCCAAAAGGAGTAGGCCGAAAAAGGATTGGCCCGGGTTTGGAGCAAATTGATCCTGCTGGCTAAATTTACTCAATCAACTTGGCG
>JBBQOJ010000360.1:0-4345 GCA_038330815.1 Chitinophagales bacterium
CAGCAATGTAAAGCACACAGGTAAAAGTTTTATCTTTTCCGTAGGATACCCAAACGGGTAGTTAGCTTAAGCAGCCCACACCCCTAATCCCTGGCGGGTAATTACCCAGTCGGTGGTAGTACAATCCACAATGGTGGAGGGTACCATGCCACCGATACCTCCGTCAATCACAAAGTCCACCTTGTCCTCAAACTTTTCATAAATAATTTCCGGGTCAGTATAATCTTCCACCATGTCGCCCGGCAACGATGTGCTTAAAATGGGGTTGCCAAGCAATTCTAAAATTTCCCTGCAAATAACGTTATCGGGTACACGCAAACCGATGGTACTTTTCTTACTTTGTAATATTTTAGGCACCTGCTTACTGGCGGGCAAAATAAAAGTAAATGGCCCCGGCAAAAAATTCTTCAACATGCGGTAAAGGGGGGTATCAATGCTTTTAGTATAGTCGCTGAGGTGGCTTAAGTCGCGGCAAATAAACGAAAGCTGTGCTTTCTGGGGGTTGATGTTTTTAAGCTGGCAAATTTTTTCAATTGCTTTATGTTGTTGAATATCGCAACCCAGGCCATAAATGGTATCCGTTGGGTAAATAATAACGCCGCCATCTTTAAGACATTCCACTACCTGTTTTACCAATCTGGGTTGGGGATTTTCAGGATGTATTGTTAATAACATAATTATAGGTTTAAAGGAACTATAGCCTGCCTGGCTTTTCTGCCTATTGAAAAAGCAAGGTAGCGATTTCGCTGCCTTCATTTTTAGACGGTAAAAATAGCCCGCTTTAATAGCTCATAATGTAATAACAGCCGGGATAGATTTCCTGCCAATTATACAACTACAGACGGATAGGTAGGGAAAAAAATCGTTCCACTTTGTTGTAACACCTGCCAAACAACTATTTTTGTCCCTATTTTAAACCATTCCATCCGGGGTATTCCCGCAAATTTAAACAAATCATATGTCTTTAATCTCAGTGGGTACCATGGCTTTTGATGCTATTGAAACACCTTTCGGAAAAGTTGACCAAATTGTAGGTGGTTCGGGAACTTACGTAGCCTATGCCGCCAGCAATTTTATTAATGATATCAAACAAATATCCATCATAGGGTACGATTTTCCCCAGGAGGAACTGGCGGCACTTACTAAATTGGGGGTAAGCCTCGAAGGAGTAGAAGTGGTAGCGGACAAGAAGTCGTTTTTCTGGAGTGGCAGGTACCACCTGGATATGAATAACCGCGACACACTAGTTACCGATCTCAATGTACTGGCCGATTTTAATCCCGCGGTACCAGACAGTTACCAGGGAGCCGCTTTTTTAATGTTGGGGAACCTTTCGCCAGCTATCCAACTAAGTGTGATTAAACAATTGAAGGAACGGCCAAAGTTGATTGCTATGGATACCATGAATTTTTGGATGGACATTGCCATGGATGAACTCAAAGTGGTACTGAAAGAAATTGATGTATTGATTATTAATGATGGGGAAGCAAGGCAGCTAAGCGGTGAATTCTCCTTGGTAAAAGCCGCCAAAAAGATACTGGATATGGGGCCAAAATTCCTGGTGATTAAAAAAGGCGAACACGGAGCGTTGTTATTTCACGGCAACCAGGTGTTTTTTGCCCCGGCACTACCCCTGGAAGAAGTGTTTGATCCCACTGGTGCCGGAGATACTTTTGCCGGTGGTTTTATCGGCTACCTGGCCAAAACAGGGGACATTAGCTTTGAAAATATGAAAACAGCCATCATTGTTGGCAGCGCCCTGGCCAGTTTTTGCGTGGAAAAATTTGGACCTAACCGCATGAAAGAAATAACAAAGGAGGATATTGATATGCGCCTGGCAGAATTTGTGCAATTGGTGAACTTTGATATCAAGCTTGTTTAACTAAAGATAAAGCGTTGCATCGCCGTATTTGCAGCACTTCGACCATTTTGTGTATCAGATAACCCGTCCGAAAAAACGTTTTTTATATTTGTAATGGTTGGTTAGCGGTTGTATTTTAAAGAACAGCCCCATTAAAATGGTTTAAATTTGTAGGACATGATTGAAATTATCGCACTTATTTTTCTTTGCATAAAAAATGGCAAACTCGCCCTTCAAAAGGGATTAAAACCGGGGAAATGGAAACTCTATACGGTGATTGCCTGGATTGTTACCGAGATGATGGGGGTGATACTTGGTTTGATGCTGTTTGGCGAAGAAAACTTAATCGGCATTATGATGTTGGGCCTGGTAAGCGCTTTTGGCGGTTACCTTTTTATAAAGTCGTTGCTCGACAAACAGCCGGATAATATCGAAGATGATATTAACCGCATTGGTATTGATGATCTGCAACCACCACGTAGATAAACAAGTGGGCGAAATAACGATATAAAAATAGCCCGGGTTTGTTCCCTAGCAAGCAGCATTTTATCATCTTTTTAGCATAATGAAAGTGATTTAACAATATCCAATCACTTACTTTGTTTAATAAACAGCAATTATAGGCATGGCAAAAATTAAGGTTTACCCAACGCTCCTGCTTTTTCTTTTGATATCTGTTGCCGGCAATTCCCTGAAAGCGCAATACATAGATTCCCTTCTCTCTACGCTGGAAACAAAGTATGTCCAGGAGAAGGTTCATCTCCACCTTGATAAATCGTATTACAATGCGGGAGATGCTATTTGGTTTAAAGCCTACCTGGTGTCGGATAACCTTACCAATACCATCAGCAGTACGGTATATGCAGAATTGCTGGATGATAAAGGCACCATTCTGCAAAGGAAGATGATGCCGGTGATCCAGTCGGGCGCCGCCTCCAATTTTGATCTGCCCGATACGCTATATACAAACCGGTTATACATTAGGGCCTATACTTCCTGGATGTTGAATTTCGACTCCACCTTGCTGTACCTGAAACCAATACAGGTGGTGCCAACAAAGCAGGCGCCCAAAAAAGCACCAGTTCCTCTTACCTACCAATTGCTTTTTTTCCCGGAGGGTGGCGACCTGGTAGAAAATTTAACTTCCCGGATTGGATTTAAGTGCACCGATAACCTCGGCAACCCGGTAGAAGTGAAAGGCGACATTATGGATAGCAAGGGAAAAAAGATCACTTCTTTTTCATCGGTACATGATGGCATGGGGCAATGTTTGCTACAGCCATTGCCAGGTGAAAAGTACAAGGCGGTTTGGAAAGATAAAAAAAACGTGGCCCATGAAACCATTTTACCTGCCGCAAAACCAACTGGCTTAGTATTAAGTGCCAGGGTTTCTGATAACGAGGTGAACTACTCCTTAACCCGGACTGAGAACGTGACAGACGCCTTTACTTCTTTTTATGTAATTGCACAAATGCAGCAACGGCTGGTGTACAGCGCCAGGATTAATATGGTAAAGAAAACCACCGTTACTGCACCAATTGAAACAGATAGCTTGCCTAACGGAATATTGCAATTGACCATTTTCAATGCCAATAGGCAACCTGTTGCTGAACGGGTGATTTTTATCAACCACTACAATTATTATTTTATAACCGATTTACATTCAGGAGAAAAGAGTTTGAAAAAACGGGGCCTCAATACTTTGCAGGTGGATGTGGGCGACCAGTTACTCTCCAACCTTTCTATTGCGGTAACAGATGCCGACCTTAACCCGGTTACCAAAAATGAAGAAAATATTTATTCGCAGTTACTTTTGAGCAGCGATTTAAAAGGGTATGTGTATAACCCAGCCTATTATTTTTCCAGCGATGCAGATTCCGTAAAACAACACCTCGACCTCGTGCTAATGACCAATGGTTGGCGGCGTTTCAAATGGGAGGATGTTTTGGCAGGAAGGTGGCCAATTATTACTACGATGCCGGAAAGTTACCTGACTATTGGCGGAAAAATTCAGGGCCTTTCAAAGAACCTCCTTTACCAGAAAGAGATCACTGCCATTTTAAAAACCAAAAATGGGGGTACCAATATCTTTAATTTACCGGTGGATGCACAGGGCCAGTTCAAACAAAGCGGGCTTTACTTTTTCGATACTGCAAAACTTCATTACCAATTAAACAACGACAAGGATAAAACCCTTACGTCTTCTGCCAGCTTTGCGTTCTTGAACAATTTTATAAAGGCACCCCTGCAACCTGCTGTACAACTTGCAGGCCTGTATGCAACGGAAAGAGTAGACAGCAGCACGGTGCAAAAGAGTGCAACAATGGCAAGCCTGCGTCGCGAACAAATAGAGAGCAATAAAATTAAAACGCTGGAAACAGTGCAGTTGAGGAGCAGGCAAAAAACACCGGCCCAAAAACTGGATGAGGAGTATACTTCTGGTTTTTTCAGCGGGGGAGATGGGTATACTTTTTCCACGGAGGA
>JBBQOJ010000361.1:0-4344 GCA_038330815.1 Chitinophagales bacterium
CTGATATAAACTAAAAAGCTTGTTCCGTTTTTTCGGAACAAGCTTTTTATAAAGGGAGGCATGACTATTTTCTGCTACTTAATTTAGACAACAGCCGCAGGATTTCGAGGTACAACCATACCAGGGTTACCATCAAGCCAAACGCACCATACCATTCCATATACTTAGGCGCACCTGCCGCTGCTCCTTGTTCCATCATATCAAAATCCAGGATAAGGTTTAGTGCTGCTATGGCTACTACGATCAGTGAAAACCCAATTCCCATCAGCGAACCTTCGTGCAAAAAAGCCATCTGCACACCAAAAAACTGCGATACCATGGCAATTAAATAAAATAGGGCAATGCCGGCCGTGGCGGTAAATATAACCGACTTAAAACGTTCGGTAGCCCGGATAATCTTTAAGGTGTATAACATGTACATCGCAATGGCAGTGCCAAAAGTTAACCCCACTGCATTCATAATTATATTGGGCTTTTTTGGCAAAGGCTTCATTATAGGTAGCGGAAATCGCCCCAATAAATAATCCCTGCAACAAGGCATACAAAGGAGCAAGATAGGGCGCCCATTCTTTCTTAAAAACAATCACCAGGGCAACCACCAGTCCACCAATGGCGCCACCCCATATCAGGGTTTGTACATTGCCTCCCTGCGCAAATTCCTTCCAGGAATAATACGCAGTACCCAACAGCATGAGGAACATAAACCCAAATTTATTTAAGGTACCACTAATGGTCATTGCATTGGCCTCATCGATATACCCCGTGTTTTTAAATGCTTTTTCATTAAGTGTAGGATTTCCGGATTTGAACAGCTCCATGTTTTTTGATTTTAGATAAAAATAATTCATTTATGGCTGTTGGCTTTAAAAATTATTAGGTAGTGATGTTAAAAATAATATCGCCGGAATAAACCGGTGGGTGCATGGTGTTGAAAGCGGATGTTTCTCTAAAACACGCTTGCTTCGCTGCTTTAAAGCAACCGGGCAGTAATGGCAGACTAAAGTTTTGTCACTTATGAAAATAAAAAACAATTTCCACGTACCTTGCAGTAATTTTTAATGATTGACCATATGACTATAAAAGACCAGGTTTTAAAGGAAGTAGTGATAAAATTCGCCGGCGATAGCGGCGACGGTATGCAATTAACCGGTAGCCAATTTACCAATAACACCGCGTTACTTGGTATTGACCTTGCAACCTTCCCCGACTTCCCCGCAGAAATACGGGCCCCGATTGGTACCTTACCAGGCGTGAGTGGTTACCAATTGCGGTTCAGCAGCGACCGCATTTTTACACCCGGCGATACCTGTGATGTATTGGTGGCAATGAATGCCGCAGCATTAAAAGTGAATTTAAAGGGACTTAAAATCGGCGGTGTAATCATTGCGAATATTGAAGGGTTTGACCCGAAAAACCTTCGACTGGCCAATTATTTGGAAGGAGTTAATCCGTTGGACGATAATAGCCTTGACTCGTATGAACTGATAAAGATTGACGTAACTAAAATGACCCGGGAAGCCCTTAAAGATTTCACCATGGGGATGAAGGAAAAGGACCGGGCCAAAAATATGTTTGTGCTGGGCTTTCTTTACTGGATGTACAACCGGGAAATGGAAAATACCATCAAATTTTTGAAAGATAAATTTGGGAAAAAGCCGGATATATATGAAAGTAACGTCAGGGCATTGCAAGCTGGCTATAACTACGGAGATACTACAGAAACATTTACCACCAGGTACACCGTAGAAAAAGCCAAAATGGAACCCGGTTCCTACCGGTCCATTATGGGCAACCAGGCCTTGTCCTATGGACTTATCGCCGCGGCGCAAAAAAGTGGCCTGCCCCTTTTCCTGGGTAGTTATCCCATTACCCCTGCCAGTGATATCCTTCATGAGTTAAGTAAGTACAAAAATTTTGGCATTAAAACTTTCCAGGCGGAAGATGAAATTGCCGCTATTACCTCTACCATCGGTGCGAGTTATGGCGGAAGTTTGGGAGTAACCACCACCAGTGGTCCGGGCATCGCACTTAAAGCAGAAGCGATGGGGCTGGCAGTAATGCTGGAAATTCCATTAATTATCATCAATGTGCAACGGGGCGGGCCCAGCACGGGCTTACCTACCAAAACCGAGCAAAGTGATTTAATGCAGGCGTACTACGGTCGCAATGGCGAATGCCCCATGCCGGTAATTGCCGCCTCAACTCCAAGTGATTGTTTCAGCGCCATTTACGAAGCGGTACGCATCAGTGTGCAACACATGACACCAGTGATATTTTTAAGTGATGGCTACATCGCCAATGGTGCGGAACCCTGGAAGTTCCCAATATCGGAGGACCTGGCAGAGATTAAGATTGCTTTTGCATCTCCTAACATTGCCTCCGACCTGGATGAACATGGCAAGTTTCAACCTTACAAAAGAGACGAACGCCTGGTACGCCCATGGGCCATCCCTGGAACAAAAGGGCTTGAACACAGGGTAGGTGGTTTGGAAAAACAGGATGTAACCGGAAATATCAGTTATGATTCTGATAACCACCAACACATGGTAAAAACCCGGCAGAAAAAAGTTGACCTGATCGCCAATTATATTCCAGAGCAAAAATTGGACAGCGGTGAGGAAAAAGGTAAAGTGCTGGTGTTAGGCTGGGGTAGTACCTATGGCGCCATCAAGAGTGCTTGCCGTGATTTGCAACAGGAAGGGCACCTGGTGTCGCATGCGCATTTAAGGTATATCCGGCCTTTCCCCAAAAACCTGGGAGATATGCTTAAAAATTTCGATACCGTGTTGGTGCCTGAAATTAACAACGGTCAGTTGGTTAAAATTATCCGCGATGTTTATTTTGTAGATGCAAAACCCTATAATAAGATCATGGGTATCGCCATTACCAAGGGAGAGTTAATCGAGGAAATTAAAAAGTCATTATAAAAAACTTCTTTCAAGTAGTACTATAAAAACAGGTGTCACTTTTTTGACACCTGTTTTATTTTATCCATTCTGATATAGTCAAATCACTTTAAAAACGCTGCGGCCCTGCCCTGCGAATACGTTCTCTCCCAAACGTGATACCCGCTTTCAGGTTGATAGAAAAATAGCTATCATTGTCCCTGTTATTTCCCCGCAATTGGCCGCCGTTAGCATTAACCGGGTAGTCAGGATTGGTTTTGCTTCTCCGGTCATTGAGCGCAAGTGCGTTGGTTAACTGGCCTCCTGTAAGATAATTGGCAAATAAATTCGGATTGATATAACGGGTACTCAGGTCGTCCAGGTAATCGGTATTTAAAACACGGTGTAATACTTCCAGCCTCACGTTTATGAAGGGCGATAATTCATATTTAACACCTGCGCCAACAGGGAAATTTACCTGGGACAATTTGTATGCTTTCCTGTCGGGATATTCTACAAATCCCTGTCCCTCTGTACTAAGCGGTTGAAGGTCTACCCAATTATTGCCTAACGGGGCTTGTGGATTAAATGAGAAATAACCAATGCCACCAGCCAGGTAGGGAGATAAGCGGGGAGGCTCATCCTCTGCATTAAGATCATCTTCAAAGAGATAACTCTTTAAAATAAACAGGATATGAAATTCGGCTACCAGTGATACTTCACTGATCTTGCTCCGGAACACCAGGCTGCGCTCGTAACGACCTTCTGAGATCCCTTTTAACGACACACTGTCGAAAGCTTTAACACGGCCAAACGCACCTTCCAGTCGTAATCCAACCGCATATTTATACAGGGCACTCAGGTAAATACTGCCATTCAACTGGTTGTTACCAAAGGTAAGGTCTTTAAGAAAGGGACGTCCATTGCCACTTTTACCGCCTACATCCGTTAAACAATTCATTACCCCAGCGGATCCGCCAAATTCCAACATCAATGGGGAATCATAAAAATTATTGTCGTAAAAATAGAATTGGGCAGCCGCCTTTTTTTCAAAAAAGGATAACAATAAGGTTATTGCTATAACAAGCCAGGTCTTTTTCATGAACCAACACACATTAATGGATAAAAATTATAAAGAATAAATTCGGGCGAAATTCACCCGCACTACTATAACGAAAAATCCGGAATTAAATTTGATTCTTTTGTTGCATATAAAAAAATTTACAAGCATTTTTTATTCCACAAATTGAACATTTCGGGCTACGGGCGGTGCAAATATACCTGCCATGCAAAATTAACCAATGGTGAGCCCGGTGTACATACACAGCGGGGATGTTGGCAATCAGTTGTTTTTCTGCTGCCAGCGGGGTGGTTGCCCGGGTGGTCAGTCCAATGCGGGCGCTCACCCGGTAAACATGCGTATCTACTGCCATGTTAGGCTGATTATCAATTACCGAGG
>JBBQOJ010000362.1:0-4342 GCA_038330815.1 Chitinophagales bacterium
CACCAGGTGTCATTGTCTTCCAACTCGGGGTAGCCATGGCCGAATAATTCGGTTATGCCATTATTGTAAAAAGATTCTTTGGTATTGAAATCATACTCCCAGATACCCTCCCTGGTGGCGATGGAAAGTAGCTGAAAGCGGTTGATTGACCGGGAAAAATCTGAAAGAAGGGCTGCTTTTTTTTTCATTGCTGTTGCTGGTGTGTGTTGGCTGCCAGGCAAACTGAAACACCAGATAAAAATATCACTAAAAAGTGAACCGGCTATACCCTAAAGTGGTAAATTTTACAACTTCAGTGGGTGGTTTGCTACCATCTGGCCGGGAATATCCACACAACTACTGGAACCGTTTTTACTTCTTTTGGCCACGGGTGATCGGCTTGCCATATTTTTTCATCATCCTATCCTTCTTTTTAACGATAAAATTTACTTTTTTGTTTTTGGCAGATTTTTCATGGAAGGCCGGACCCACGGCTGCCTTGTCAGGCAATTTTACCTGGATAATTTTCATGAATACCTTGGGTTGTTCCTCCGCGGTTAACTCGTCCGAAATTTCCAGGTGTGCGGGTAAGGGTAGCAGTGGGATGGGTTGATTCATTAATGCTTCTATGGCCTCCTGAAAAGGTTTTTCTCTCTCGGTGATAAAAGTAATGGCCAACCCTTTTTTTTCTGCCCTGCCGGTTCTGCCAATGCGGTGCATGTAGCTCTCCGGTTCTTCCGGGGTATCGAAATTGATAACATGCGTTACCTCGGCAACGTCTATCCCCCTGGCAACAATATCGGTGGCAATGATAAACCGGTAATTGCCCTCTTTAAATTGTTTTACTGTATTGAAACGATGGTGCTGCTCTTTATTGGAATGGATCACCCCCGCCTCACCCGGGAACATGGCTTCCAACTGACCGTATAAGTCGTCTGCCAGTTGCTTGGTAGCAACAAATATTAATAGTTTGGACATCGACTGGTCTTCCGTAAGCAATAGTTTAAGGAGGTTTACCTTGGTGTAAAAATTGGGTACCTCGTAAGCGGTTTGAATAATGTTTTCCAACGGCGTGCCTGTAGGTGCCGCTTCCACCCGCTCGGGATTGTTGAAATAAGTTTCAATCAATGCTTCCACCTCTTCGGTAATGGTGGCCGAAAAGAGCAGGTTTTGCCTGCGGGGTGGTAAAAGGTCGAGAATGTTTTTGAGCTGGGTACGAAAACCCAGGTTAAGCATTTCGTCAACCTCGTCAATTACCAGTTTTTTGATTTGTTTGGTTTTGAATGCACCATTTACGGCCAGGTCGTATAATCTTCCCGGCGTGGCCACCAGCACATCTACTCCCTGCTCTACTGCCAGTTTTTGGGTATTGATGTTTACGCCGCCATATACCCCGGTTACCACCAGGCTCATGTAGGGAGTAAGCGATTTTACCGCTTCCACCACCTGTGCCACCAGTTCGCGGGTTGGCACAATGATGAGTACCTGTGGCGATTTTTCCTTATTAAATTTCCATTGACGCAGGCATGGCAGCAGGTAGGCAAAAGTTTTACCCGTGCCGGTTTGTGCTATCCCGCACACATCCCTGCCAGATAGTACGAGGGAAAAAACTTTCTGTTGTATGGTAGTTGGCTGGGTATAGCCCATCTCGTCAAGGGCCGTTAACAACGGGGTATTTAAATTGAGGTCGTGAAATGTCATAAAAGATAAATAGGCCCCAAAGGTAATTGTAAATTACCGTGTCGGTACCATTCCTGCCCGGGGCACAAAAAGAGAGAACCTGCTCACCCGGAGAACGGTATACCAACATTTGAAGGCATAGCCGAAACCAGGTGCCGGCTGTAACTGGTTGGTATCGCCGTTTTAATTGGTAGCGAAGAAAATTTGTGAAGTAGTAGGCTAACGCGCCAGTTTGTTAGTTACAGTAAAAAATTTTCAACCTACTTTTGATTTAAGTTGATTCTTTTTATATCGTAGAAGATTTTTAAAATGCCAGGGGCTGCGAATAAATTGCGAGTAGTCGATAAAAGCATCCTTGATGCAGTAGGGGTGTTGTACCAATTCAGCGGCCGCCTCCACCAGGTGATATAATGAAACGCCCGGGGAGAAATAGTCTTCCCAGCATTTTCTTGCCAGTTTGCCCATTTCATTGGCATCGTCTATTCGTTCATTTAATATAGCCGGGATCATCCTGATTTTCGATTCTGGAATGGTGATGGAGAAGCGATCCCATTGCAAATTCGGTATTTTGACAAAGGCATCAGAAATTATTACGGGTACACGGCCCAATTGCATACTTTCAAATAAGCGATATGAGTTTGGCCCAATGCCTCTTGGCGTAAGAATAAAATAGCTTTCTTTACTAACATCCAGGTACTGTTGTTCGTACTGACGGAGCTCGATATCGTTGAGTTGCCAGGCATTACTGCCAGTAGTGTCTAAAATAAAAGTATTGCGTGGGTGCGCAATGGCCTGTATTTTATCCCTTATGGGATGGGTTTTAGATCCTATAAAACTATAAAGATAGTGGCGCTTTTCGCTATAGTCAACTGTGGCATTGTCTATCGAATGGTTTTCTGTAACCCGGGCAATATAATGAAAGCTTCTTTTGTGGCGTGGATGGTATTGCCATTTTTCAATAGAGGGCGAAATGGTAGGGAGAGTAGTTATGGAAAGATCCGCATCGTGGTACAATACACATTTTTGCGGGTACTTTTTATAATATTCATGTGAGAAGACATTGCGAAAATAAGGGTCTTCGGAATGATGCAATTCTGCGAAAATGATGATATCCGCCAAAGCGGGATTATCAGTAAGCATATTGCAGCCCATGGTATCTTTGCTAACCAACCATTTGGTGGCATCATAACGACCATAATCATTCCCAGTAGTAAGCAAAACTTTCATCAAGTTTAAGATAAATTTGTTTGTGGTAGGCCAGGGGCCCAAAAAGGTGTAAAGAGGTTTAATAAATATAAAAAGTCAAATGGCATACCATAGGAAATTCCACTCCTGTTTTTGCTTCGTTTTTAACTAAGGCCAATGTAGGTGTTTTATGCCTTATTTTTTATAAAAAATTGAAAATCATTTGTTTCGATGAGTCAATATTTCCAAAAGGTGTGTGTTCCAGCTAATACTGTTTTATCGGGATACCCGGTGTATGAGGGGAATGATATGGGTTGTGTGGTCTCAAAAATGGAAATATTGTTTCGTTTATGGAGCCCGCCTGCTTCGGATGCCTCAGTGCTTTTGTACCACAACGATGGGGATGCCGGGGCGTCTCCTGAAGTGGTGCCAATGCATCGCGGGGAGTCGGGTACCTGGGTGGCATTAATTAAGTGCGCTACAAGGCAGCGATGCTATACTTACCAGGTAACCATTGATAATTTATTAAGCAGAGAAGTGATTGATCCCTATGCGAGGGCGATTAGCACCAACGGCAAGTGGGCCATGATCGTAGACCCGGCAGCTGCCAATCCTGCTGGTTGGGAACAGGAGGAAAGTCCTGGATTTTCAAGTCCTACTGATGCCATCATCTATGAAGCGCATGTAAGGGACTTAAGTATGCATCCCGGTTCGGGCATAGGGCACAAGGGTAAATTCGCCGGTGTAGCGGCCACTGGTGCTTTTAACAGGCAAGGGTTTTCAACCGGCCTGGATCATATAAAGGAACTGGGCGTAACCCATCTTCACCTATTGCCTTTGGCAGATTTTAATGGTAGGGATAGCAGCGGTAGTGTACAACTGGCCTACAACTGGGGCTATAACCCGGTTCATTATAATATTCCGGAAGGTTCTTATTGCACCCATCCTACTGATGGATTATCGCGTATCAGGGAATTAAAACAATTGGTAATGACCGCCCACCGCAATGGTTTGCGCATAGTGGTAGACGTTGTGTATAACCATACCGCGGATGCTGCTGCCTCCGCATTTCACCAACTGGTGCCGGGCTATTATTTCCGGCACTGCAGCAATGGCACCTTTTCCAATGCTTCAGGTTGCGGCAATGAAACCGCGAGTGAACGCCCTATGATGCGGCGCTTTATGATTGACAGCCTGTTGTATTGGGTAAACGAATTTCATGTTGACGGGTTTCGTTTCGACCTCATGGGAATTCATGACATCACCACGATGAAGGCAATTGCCCATGCGTTGAACGCAGTTAGACCAAACCTATTGTTGTATGGAGAAGGTTGGACCGCCGCCCCCTCACCACTTCCCCATGCGAGGCGGGCCATAAAGCAGCATGTGGCGCAATTGGAGGGCATCGCGGTGTTTTGTGATGAACTGCGGGATGGCATTAAGGGCAGTGTTTTTGAAACCAGCGCAAGGGGCTTTGTGGCCGGCAATAGTGGCCTGG
>JBBQOJ010000363.1:0-4335 GCA_038330815.1 Chitinophagales bacterium
AGGCAGTTACCGGCAATGCCTTTTATTTTCAAATCCTCATTCACTTTTTTATAGTTAAAATCCTGCCGGGAGGAATTGGGTAGGTCAAACAGGGTGTTAATCTGGTCACCAATCGATTCATTCATATTGAGGCCGGTTTCCAGTGTTTGTTGCAGGCTGTTCACCTCCTCAATAAAATCCTTGTAAGTGATAACGTGATTGTATAAGGCGTTTTCATAACTGCTGTTTATCTTATTGAGTTGATTGTAAAATTCAATATAGGGCGCCATCTGCCCGTTGATGCGGGCAATAATTTCTTTGGTGATAGGGTAGGTTGCTTCTACAATGATGGAGTCCGTTTTTTTATCAAGTTTTTGCACCTTGGTTTTAAAAGTGGTAAAAGATGAAATCAGCGATACCGCGCTACCAATGATCTGCAGCGGTGGAAAAGTTCTTTTCAATCCCTCTACTAATCCCGATACCTGCCCCTTCAACCGCTTCTTTTCATTGTTTGCCAGCGGCAGCAAGTTAATAGTATCTTCCAGGGTTTTATCAATCACTTCTATCAGTTGAAAACCAAGGGCATCACTAGAGGGATTGTTAACATCAATGATCTTTTTATACATCATATTCTGGCTGCGCGTACTGGAAATTTCAACACTTCCCTGTTTTATTTCCTTGATAATTTCAATGCCGTACAATACCAATTGGTAATTGCGCATGTATTTTATTTTCTCCGACTGCACTTCATTTTCCTGCAACCCCCTGATCACTGCCTTTAGCTGGGCTACTTCCTCAGCAAGGCTAACATTAGCACCCACCGCATTGCCCTGGGCGAAAACAGATAAACTAATTACCAAAAGCGGGCATAGTAGTATTTTTTTCACGTGCTTATTTTTAAGTAATAGAAAGGGGGCATTTCAGGACAGGGATAATGTTACCGTATTTTCTCCATCTTCATAAAATGATAGGCTTCCATGCCCTCATATTTATTGATCAGGCTTTTTACCAGCAATTCCAACCTGTTTTCATCGGCAACCTTGCCATCATACTTCACTTCCCCCTGCTCACTCACCATTGAAAATTGCAGGGTACTGTCCGACATTTTGTATTTGCCTTTATAAGGCGTAGGATTTTCCTTTTTAAACCAGGCGAGCAGGTTTTCGGGTTTGCCTGCAGTGTTAACACCAATAACAGCACCGTCCGGGTAAAAACGAAGGTAATACCGGAAGGGACTCAGGTTATTACTATCCGGAATACTCACATAATACCCGTCGTAGCTCAATGCCTGTTGGGCAGGGGCGGTGGTACACGCAATCGATACCAGGAAAAATAAAAATACAAATCGCATAGCAGATAATTTTCTGATGGATGGAAGGTTATTTTCAGGCCATTCTATTTTTTATTAAGCGCCAACCCTATTTATTGAAATCGATTCACTTGCGGCAGGAGAGGTAAGCATCGCAACGCTCGGGTAAGATACATATAATTTCTATTTATTATAAGGTTCAATTACAAATACCTGGTGACAGGAAGAAGAAAACACAGAAGTCACCAGGCAGGGCGGTTCGGGGTTATTCATGGCCTCACTAATTCCGCATAGGCGGTAGCGTTAGCAGGCACTATTTTGAACATCATTGCTCAACAAGTGGCCAGCTGGCATTTAAAATGTAAGTCGTTTCTTCATCGGTGTATATTTAAAAGAAACTCGTTAACTTCACCTCCTCATTTATTGTTTGTTTATAAACCACTTTCATCCATGATGCGTTCTATTGCCAGTGTTACTTACCTGACACTTTTAACTGCCTGCCTGCTGTTATTTGCTTCTTGTTCAAAAAAATCCGGCGACCCGCGAATCCTCGTATTCACCAAAACGGCGGCCTACCACCACGAGTCCATCCCTGAAGGCATCCGTGCTATTCAACAACTGGGCGCAGCAAATCAAATTAAGATAGATACTACTACGAATGCTGCTTACTTTACGGAAGACAGTCTCGCTAATTATTCAGCAGTGGTATTTTTAAGTACTACCGGTGATGTATTGAACCATTTCCAGGAGGCTGATTTTGAGCGGTACATCCAGGCGGGTGGAGGCTATGTAGGCATACATGCGGCAACAGATACAGAGTACGATTGGGGTTGGTATGGCCGGCTGGCTGGTGCTTATTTTTTAGATCATCCCGGTATCACAGATAGTTTTCCTAATGTGCAGGAAGCTGTGTTGAATGTGGTTGACAGTCAACATGCGGCAACCGCCCATTTACCCCGTCAATGGAAGCGTACCGACGAATACTACAGTTTTAAAAAACTGGATAGCCAGTTGAATGTAATAATGACCCTTGACGAAAAGTCTTACCAGGGAGGTAAAAACGGCAATAACCACCCGGTAGCATGGTACCACGCATTCGATGGCGGCCGGGCCTTTTACACCGCGTTGGGGCACACCAAGGAAAGTTTTTCTGATGAAAATTTCCTGCAACATCTATTGGGTGGCATCCAATATGCCATCGGCGATAATGACAAATTAAAATTTTCGAACGCTACCACGTTGCGTGTACCGGAAGCCGACCGGTTTACCAAAACCATGTTGGTTAGCGGATCTTTTTTTGAACCAACGGAGATGACTATCCTGCCCAACCTGGATATCCTGGTAGCGCAGCGCAGGGGAGAAATAATGCTCTATAAACAAGGGGCCGATTCGGTAAAACAAGTGTTGTTCTTACCGGTTTATTATAAAACGTTGAATACGCCGAATGTAAATGCAGAAGAGGGGATATTGGGGTTGAAAGCAGATCCAAATTTTGAAAAGAACCATTTTATTTATATTTTTTATAGCCCGGCGGATACTTCCGTTAACAGGTTGTCGCGTTTTACTTTTGAAAATGATATGATTAACCCAGCCTCAGAAAAAATTGTGCTTGAATTATACTCACAACGCGAGATATGCTGCCATACCGGTGGTTCCATCGCTTTTGATAAGGATGGATTACTGTATCTCTCTACAGGTGACAACTCAACGCCCTTTAACGAACCTAAACAACCTTACGTAAACAACGGCTTTGCTCCACTGGATGACCGGCCCGGCCATGAACAATATGACGCCCGCCGTTCAGCCGGTAATCCCAACGACTTGCGTGGTAAAATTTTACGTATCAGGGTAAAAAAGGATGGCAGCTACGAAATTCCGGAGGATAATTTATATCCTAAAGGGCAAACCGGCACCCGGCCGGAGATATATGTACAGGGCAATCGCAATCCTTATCGTATTTCTATAGATCAGAAGAATAATTTTTTATATTGGGGTGAAGTAGGGCCAGATGCGGGCAATGACAGTATGAGCAAACGCGGCCCCCGCGGCTATGATGAAATTAACCAGGCAAGAAAGGCCGGCTTTTTTGGATGGCCGCTTTTTATAGCCAACAATCTTCCTTACCAGGTGTATGATTACGGCACAGGGCAATCGGGAGAATCCTTTGATCCGGCTAAACCCGTTAACGCCTCCCGCAACAATACCGGGTTGCAACAATTGCCACCCGCAATACCCGCATTTATCTGGTACCCTTACGGTAACTCTGCCGAATTTCCCCAGGTAGGAAGTGGTGGTAGAAATGCTATGACCGGGCCAGTATATTATACCGATCTGTTTCCCACGTCTACGCGGTTACCAGCATATTACAATAAAAAATTGTTTATATACGACTGGATCAGGGGATGGATTAAAGCAGTGACCCTGCAGCCAAACGGCGACTTTGATAAGATGGAGCCCTTTATGGAAAAAACCAAATTCAATTCGGTGATTGATATGGAAGTGGGGCCGGATGGAAAAATATACCTGTTGGAATATGGTACCGGCTGGTTTACAAAAAACAAGGATGCAGGACTTGCCAGGATTGATTACAACCCGGGCAATAGGGCGCCGGCAGTTGGTGAAGTTTCAGTAGATAAAACCTCGGGAGCACTGCCATTTACCTTCGTTGCTACCCTGGAGGCCAACGACCCGGAGAAAGACCCGCTTACCTTTAACTGGTCGTTGGGAAATGGAATCGCTAAAACCACCAGCGAGCCCACCCTCAGGCACACTTTTACCACACCGGGAGAATACAACATCAGTGTTACCGTTGTTGATGCCAAATCAGATTCTGTAAAAAGCAATACCGTTACAGTATATGCCGGCAATGCCGCTCCAGTAGTCAACATTGATATCCTGGGTAACAAACGCTTTTACTTTCCTAACCAACCCGTGCAATATGCAGTAAGGATCACCGATATTGATGATACTTCCAAAATAAGGGATTTTAGCGACCTGTTGGTTAGCGCTGATTATGTAGTGGGAAGTGATAGGGCCGCCGCTTCAAT